>NZ_CDSBKO010000006.1:0-135824 GCF_977115655.1 Aquimarina sp. | reverse complement strand
AGCAAAACCGAAGAAGTGAATTTATAATTATTAAATAATTAGAGGTTTATAACACTTAAAAATATAGTGCAACTTTTGGGGTTGACATAGTTTCAGGATCTAACAGGTTTTCTGTCGCAAATTTTTCTATACACAAGTTTTTTGTTTTAATTAGGACTGTCGTTTAATGTATTTATTTTTCTTCACTAATATATCGCCAGCTAAGGTTGCTTTTTTTTGTACTCTTTTTAATTATAAAACATTCTGCTTTTTAATAAACTTAATGTTAAAATAAAGTTACAATCTAATATTTCTTTTTATTTTTTGTATAACAAGGGTAGTAAGATTGTCTAAATTGGTGATAAAAATTTGCAGATTGTTTTTTATTTCCTTCAAAAACAATTAGATATGTTTTTTTTGTTCGAATTTATTTCAAATAAAAACTATTTCATTGGAAAAAACAAGGCGTTGTCATAACATCTTCTATATACAACCCCTGATATAAAATTAAGATAAAATTAAGATAAAATTTAAGATTTGTATGGTTAATTATTTTATTTTTGGAGGTATAAATGTTCTTTTATGAGGCAAAAAGAGTGATTTTTTTAATTGATTTTTCACTCTCTTGGAATTAAAGATGTAATCTTACCTCATAAATGAAAAAAACCAGGTCAGAGCAAATTTTGCTAACTGACCAACCTGCGGTATATTTGACTCTTAAAACCTCAATAATACCTCTTTTTTTACATTACCCCCTTTTTTGTGAGAATTTATTAGAATCCGTTAATTAGAAAAAATACTAATTGACCAGCTTTAGCTATGCCCAATTATTAATCAATATATCTATCCTCACAGCCTTAATTTATGTAAGGTTTAACGAAGTTCAAGTTTTTTGCGACAGATCCTTAATTCAGGATACTTGTCAACAATAAATTGATTTATCCAAAATAATGAGTAAACCTATATCCAATCAAATCCAACTCTCATACCCAGAAGTAGTATTGGAGAGAAAAAGAAAAAGAAATGAAAAAAACTGGTACATATTTTATACATCTCCACGTGCCGAAAAAGTAGTGTATAATGACCTTTTAGCAAGAGAGTATGATGTGTTTCTTCCTTTAACCAGAACAATGAAGGTGTGGAAAAACAGACAAAAAAAGATAATTGAAGCTCCTCTCTTTCCTGGATATATATTTGTAAATACCCTCATAAATGAGATTTACGAGATTACAAGATTTCCTAAAATAGCAACATGTATTAAGTGTGGAGAAAAACCTTCGGTTATTTCACCAAATGATATTAATTCTATAAAAAAAATGCTCTCGCTTGAACATGAAGTTTCTGTTGAAACCAATTATTATGAAGGAGAGCAAGTAAGAATTATTCATGGGCCATTGACTGGACATGAAGGTATTTTGGTAAAACAAAAAGGAAAAACCAGATTTGGAATTCAACTTAAAGAAATCCATCATACAATATTTATAGATGTTTGTACTACCATTTTACAAAAAATAGATATGGATCTGACTTAGGAAAAAGTCAGTAAAAAACTTCCTTTCCATATTTCCAATACTACCGAATTTAATATTCAATGTAATACAGAACCTGCTATTTATGTAGTTTTTTCATAGAAATTGGGTGTAGACCTTTTTTTATGAAAGAAGATGTGGCTAATATGAATAAATATTTGGAGTAATAATTTTGAACAGGTTGTAGCAAGAGAACCAAAAAAACACACAATTAACTATTAACTACTTATTAGGTTATCTATACTATGGTCGTGACTGAGAAAATGACAGATAAAGAAATATTATTAGAATCAACAGAGCGTTATCTTCAGAATCTGATATCTGAGGTTGCTCAAATATCAATCGGAGATAATAATATATCAACTCCGTTTCAGGAACTCGGGATTGATTCATTTCGTGTCTTACAAATCATAAAACAATTAGAAGAAGAATTTGGGACTTTACCAAAGACCCTGCTTTTTGAAAATTTTAATATTGGTGATTTAAGTAATTATTTTGTAAATAAGTACGAACAGGTACTTGTTGATAAATTTATAAAAAAGGAAAAAGTAATCTTTACAACGGTTAACTCAACCAAAGAGGAACCTGTAAAAAAGATTGAAGAAACCTTAAAAATAAGTAACAATCAGAAAAACGGAACTTTACAGGAAACACCTGTTCTTATATTAGAACAAGAGGCAAATAAAGATCCCGAATTACAGGTTTTTGTAAAAAAACTCTTTGATCAATATAAAAATGAAGGATCTTCTTCAAGAGGTACCAGAAACATAGCTCCAAATCTTTTTATAGGGAGTAAAAAACAAGGGTATTTTAATTATAGCCGTAGTAAAAATATCATATTGGTGTATAGTTACACCGGTTCCAAAGATTATCTGCCATTTATTTTAGAGGAAATATATCACTATTGTGTAAATAACAATTTTGAGCTAAATCTATTTACCTCAGAAGAATTTGACACTATTGCAGGAGTTCCTTTTTCTGCGACTCCTTTTGGTATTTTATCAAGGATAAACATAAAAAATTTCACACTTCAGGGAAGCAAAATGCGCCGTTTACGATATTTGGTTTCAAAGTTTGAAAGAACAGGAAAATGCAGGACAGAAGAATATCATAATGGTTCTAATAAAGAAACAGATAAAAATATAGCTTCTATTATTGATAAATGGTGCGAGCCGAGAACAATGGTCAATCCACTTATCTATATGGTTAAAGAGGAAATTCTGAAAGGTAATTTAAGTTTGGAACACCGACTTTTTTTAACATATTTGGATGATGTATTGCAGAATGTAATCCTTATCTCGAAATTGTCCTCAGAAGAGAATGGATATTTAATGGATTTAGAATTCTACTCACAGGAGATGCCCTTGGGAGGATTAGAATATGGAATTGTAAAAATTATTGATATTTTGGTGGCTGAGGGATATTCCATTCTAAGTTTAGGAGGAACTTATGGATGCAAGCTCGCATCTTCCTCAAATTCAGATCCGGAACTGGAAAAAACGCTGGACTATTTGCGAGAGAAAAATATTTTTAATGATGAAGGAAATTTACAGTTTAAAAATAAATTTAAGCCTGAGCATAATACCGTATTTCTTTCGAGACCAGTAGGAAGTAACTCAGATAACGTGACAGATATTATTATGATGATTGCTGATCCTGTAAAAATGCAAACATCAGATGAAGAAAATCATACTTTTAATAAATCAGGCAAGCAAGTAGCAGTAACAGAAGTTAAAACTGAAATACAGGAAGAGCCAAAAGTAAAAGAAGTATTTAATAACATTCAAGAGAATCTGAATGGTACAAAACACACAATAGTAATAGAGGGAGAGGAACGCTCCATTGTATTATCTGATTTTGGATATAATCCTTTAAATATTCCAAATAACGAGATTGCATTTGATCTTAAAACAGATTCTTGGGCACAGTTGGATTTACCAGCTATTCAAAATCAATTAAACTTTCTGTACACACAGCTCCAGCAACCGATAAATGTAGATGAAAGTTTAAGAAGTGTTTTCCCTTTTTCTTATTTTGCATTAACAAATGCAGGTCGTACTACAGAACATGCTTTTTGTAAATCATGGTCTAAAAAAGGAATAGTACTGCAGAATCTCCTTTTTCCTACTACAATTTTTCATCAGATTGAAAATAGTTTTATTCCAAAAGAGTTGCCCAATCCTAAAGTATTCAAATTAGATTCAGAAGAACTATATAAAGGAAATCTAAACTGGGAAGCCTTTGCAAATAGAGTAAATGAAGATCCAAAGTCGATAACTTTTGTTTTGATCGAGGTGAGCAATAATGCAGCAGGCGGAGCTCCTGTATCTATGCAACATCTTAAAGATATAAAAAAGTTGCTTTCAGAACATAATATTCCTCTTGTATTAGATACTACCAGAATTGTAGAAAATGCATTATTTATAATCGAACATGATAAAGAATTTGCCAAGAAAAATGTTTGGGATGTAATAAAGGAAATAGTTTCTTATGCAGATGCAATGATCGCAAGTTTGGCTAAAGATTTTGGCGTAAACAAAGGAGGGCTAATAGCAACCAATGATGAGGAACTTTTTAATAAAATTCAAGATCTAATTTTAGAAGAAGGAATTGGGCTGGATGTTATGGATAAAAAAATCATAGCACTTTCTTTTCAGAATAAAAATAAGATAGAAACATCAGTACGAAATAGAGTACAGTCTGTGCATACAATTTGGAGTGCATTAAAGCAGCATGGTATCCCAGTTGTGCATCCAGCAGTAGGGCACTGTGTATTAATCGATGTGAAGCAAATTATTGAATTTAAGTCTTTTGAATATCCAGTTCCTTCATTTATTTCTTGGTTATATATAAACACAGGGATTCGTGCAGGAGCCCATAATGTAGGAATGCAAAAAGGAACAGCAATCAATAATCTGGTGCGTCTTGCTATTCCTGTTGGTATAAAGCAAAAACAAGTAAAGGAAATAACAGATAGATTAATCGAAGCCTTTAAGAAAAAAATAAACATACCTGAAATTTTGCTGGATAGTAATTTATCTGAAGCGTTTGGAAATATCCATTCTAATTTCAAGCTTAAAAAGTATCACAATACTTCAGGACAAGTAGTTTCTAAATCATTTGATTTGGATTCTTCTACAGAGCCAAAGAATATTGAAAAATCCGATTTGGTTGATCTGGATAATAAATCCAAAGAAACCGTAATAAGCCAGAAAGCACAAAACGATAAGCACCACGAAACAGGAGATATTGCTATAGTGGGAATTGCCGGACGATATCCCAAGGCGAAAAACATGAGTGAATTTTGGGATAACCTTATGCAAGGAAAGGATTGTATTGAAGATATACCAGATAACCGTTTTGAGCAGCGCCTTCATAATAAATTTTCAGAGAGATATCGAGGAGGCTTCATAGATGATATAGATAAATTTGATTCCTTATTTTTTAATATCTCTCCAAGAGAGGCAGAATATCTGGATCCTCAGGAAAGGCTTTTTCTTGAAGTAGCCTGGGAAGCTATTGAGGATGCTGGATATTATCCGGAAACATTGGCAGAAGATGATGAACCCCGAAATATAGGGGTGTATGTAGGAGCCGTGTGGACACTTTATCAATTACTTGGTACAGAAGAAAAACTTAAAGGTAATTATGTAAGCCCAAGTTCTCACTTATGGGGTATTGCCAACAGGGTATCGTATGCCTTTAACCTATCGGGACCGAGTTTACCTATAGATACAGCCTGTTCTTCAAGCTTAAGTGCATTATATCTGGCTTGCGAGGCAATTTATAAAGGAGAATGCTCTGGTGCAATTGTAGGAGGCGTGAACCTTGATGTACATCAAAGCAAAATAGACATTAATAAAAGTGGTGGAGCACTCTCTGCAGATGGGGTATGCCGCACTTTTGGAAAAGGTGCTAATGGATACGTAGCTGGCGAAGGTGTAGGTGCCGTTTTTATTAAGCCACTCGATAAAGCAATACAGGATGGAGACAATATTTATGGAGTTATAAAAGGTATTGCAATCAATCACGGAGGGAAAACCAGTGGATTTATGGTGCCTAGCCCAAAATCACAGGCACAAGTAGTCGCTAAAGCTCTTGAAAAGGCTAAAGTAGATGCTCGAAGTATTGGTTATATAGAAGCACATGGAACAGGAACCGAACTGGGAGATCCTATTGAAATTTCTGGATTGACTACTGCTTTTCAAGAATATAATGTGGATAAACAAAAGTGTTCTATTGGTTCAGTAAAAACCAATATAGGCCATCTCGAAGCCGCCGCAGGGATAGTAGGACTCCATAAGGTGCTTTTGCAAATGAAACACAAAACACTTGTTCCATCCTTACATTCTTCAGAGTTAAATCATTTTATCGATTTTAAAAACTCACCTTTCTATGTAGAGCAAGCTGTTGAAGAATGGAAACCTAAGGTAATTGACGGTATTCAGTACCCACTACGTGCAGGAATTAGTTCCTTTGGAGCAGGTGGGGCTAACGCGCATGTTATTGTCGAAGAATACAGAGCTCCCGTATTACAACAAAAAGAATCTCCTTCGATATTTAAAGACCAAATCTTTCCTCTTTCGGCCAGAAAAGAAGATCAACTCCGGGAAATTGCAATTCGTTTGCAAGCATTTCTTCAAAAAGATATATCCGAAAAAACATCACTTCACATAAAAGATATTGCACACACCCTTCGGGTAGGAAGAAAATCTTTTGATCATCGCTTGGTAATTTTTGCAAAAACAAAAGAAGAATTACTTCAAAAAGTAACCTTATTTATTGAAGGTAAAAAAGATGATGCCTTGCTTATTGGTGAGGTAAAAAATAGTGAAGGAATTACTCGTTTATTAAACCGCAGGCAGAAGGAAGAGTTTATTAAAATACTCTCTAAAAGTGGTGATTTACATAAGTTGGCTCAATTATGGACCGATGGTCTTCTTGCAGATTGGCAAGGTATACAAAGCTTAGAAACAGGAGTAAAAGTTTCTTTACCTACTTATCCTTTTGCAGATAAGCGTCATTGGATTTCTGAAGACTCAGACTCTATTAATGTTTCTTTGCAAACCACTTCGGTGCTTCACCCGTTGATTGATTCCAACGAATCCACATTCGAACGGCAGGTTTTTAAGAAAACTTTTCATGATAAAGATTTCTTTATTTATGACCATTTAGTATCCGAAATTCCAACATTACCAGGTGTTGCCTATTTAGATTTTGCACGTAAAGCCGGGGAACTTGCAGCGGGAAGAAAAGTACAAAAAATTAAAAATATCCTTTGGTTGAGTCCGCTAACGGTAGTGAATTCAGTTCCTAAAGAAGTATTTATTGAATTAAAACCTGTTGGGGAATCCGTGCAGTTTGAGGTTTTTAGTGAAGAAGCAAATGATACAAAGCAAGTGTATTCACAAGGAAAACTTTTGTATGCAACCGACCAGGAAATATCTCTAGAGCCTGAATACATTAATTTTGAAGAAATTCGGTCAAGATGTTCAAAAGTTACGGATGGAAAAGAAGCGTATCCCTTATTTAGGTCACTAGGGTTAGATTTGGGACCAAGTTTTCAGGTGCTTCAGGATATTTACAAAAATGAGGAGGAAATATTAGGAGAACTACTTATTCCAGAAGCGCGAAATAGCGATTTTAAGGATTATTTACTCCACCCTTCTCTTATTGATGGTTCTTTTCAAGCAGGTATGGCAGCACAGTTGGGAGCACAAACTGGTGAAATGTTTGTGCCGTACTCTATTGGAGAAGTCGAAATTTTGCAACCACTAAAACCAAAATGTTTTAGCTATGTAAAAAAAGTAAACGAGCCAAATTCTAAAGTATCTAAGGTAAATGTCTTTATCGTAGATGAGAACGGAATGATCTTAATAAAGATTAAAGAATCTATAGGAGTTCCTCTTGTTAGTGTTCATGAAAAACCAGATAAAGCGGAAGAAGAATATTCAAAACTTTATTATTCTCACGAATGGCAGAAATCTTCTTTAGAACAAAAAGAAATACAGCAAGATAATCTGGGTTCTATTTTACTTTTTGGTTCTGATGAAAAACTTTGTAATGCTTATAAAGATCGTTTTAAAGAATCTGGCACAATTATACTGGTACAACCAGGAGATACTTATGAAGAATGTGGAAGTCAGACCTATAAGATAAACCCAAAAAGCCAGGAGGATTTTAAAAAGCTTTTTGAAACTCTGGATAAAGAAGCCATAAAAAAAATATGCTTTGCATGGCCAATTGATCTTGCTTTACAAGACGGAAGTGAATATAAAGAAGGTTTTTTAAATAAATCGTTAGACAAAGGAGTTTATTCTTTCCTTACCCTTTGTCAATCTTTAATAGAACAAAAGCAGGACAATATTCAGCTTCTGTATTTGTATTTAGGATTAAAAGATACTAAGCAACCACATAATGATGCTATTAATGGTTTTATAAAAACTCTTCTGTTAGAACATCCTAAATTACATTGTAAGGTACTAGAGGTTCAGCAGTCAAAAAGTTCTTATGATAAGATTTTAGATACAGTTTTGGCGGAGTTTGATTCTGGTATTAAAGGAGCAACAACCATTCGTTATGAGGAGCAAGAACGTTATGTTAGGAAAGTAAAAGAATTTTCTTTAAAAGAGGATGATACCGCTAATCAAGGCTTGGGATTAAAGGAAAAAGGAGTTTATATCATTACAGGAGGAGCAGGAGGATTAGGACTTATTTTTGCAGAATACTTAGCTAATCAATGCAAAGCAAGGTTAGTACTTACAGGTCGTTCTAAACTCTCTGAGGAACGTCAAATTAAGTTAGATCAATTAAAAGAAAAAGGTGCTGAGGTAGTTTACATCTCAGCAGACGTTTCTAAATATACAGAAGTTAAGAGTCTGATTAAAAAGACTAAAACAAAATTTGGAGAGATTAATGGTATTATTCATAGTGCAGGGGTTTTAAGAGACTCGTACGTGAGGAACAAAACACGCGAAGAAATGCAAGCAGTTTTTGCTCCTAAGGTATACGGAACTCAATATTTAGATGAAGCCACTAAAAATGAAAATCTTGACTTTTTTGTCATGTTTTCATCCTTAGCAGCTGTTGGTGGAAATGCAGGTCAGTGTGATTATTCATTTGCAAACCATTTTATGGATTCTTTTGCAGGCAATCGCGAATTCTTAAAACAGAAAGGAAAACGTTCTGGAGTAACATTAAGCTTGAATTGGTCTTTATGGGCAGAAGGCGGAATGAAACTAGATGAGCAAACAGAAATATTTTTCAAAAAGAATTTAGGAATAAAGCCTTTGAGTACTGAAACTGGTTTAGAAGCATTTGAGAAAGGTCTTCATACCAAAAAAGCGCAGTTTATAGTATTAGAAGGAGTACAAGATAAAATAGAAAAAACCTGGGGTATTAAGGAGAAAGAAACTCCTGAACCAGTATCCATTGTCGATTCAATAGCTTCGGATTCTGAGTCACAGATTTATCAACAATCAGACAAGGAGCTGTTTACTATGGTTCGAGATGTGTTGTCTGATATCGTTATGGAGCTTTTAAAATTGGATCCAGACGATATTTCATACGATAAAATATTATTAGATCTGGGATTTGATTCTATAGGCTTAACCACTTATGCGAATAGGATTAATGAATATTATACATTAGATGTAACACCAGTACTCTTTTTTGAATATCCTTCGATTAAGGAAATAGCAACTTTTCTTTCCAGAGAACATAAAAATGAAGTATCAGGGATTCATAATATATCAGGAACTTCTGTTGCATCTACTGCAGTAGCAGTGGAGTCTTCACCATTTGGGAATGATAACAAAGTTGAATTTGGTATTAATAAAGGATGGAATGCCAATACCCAGAATCAGCAATCAAAAACTCTATCTTTAGGAAAAGAGTTATCTGCTGAAAACAGATTTATTGATCAACCAATCGCTATAGTTGGTATGAGCGGGGTTATGCCAGAGTCAAAAGATCTGGAAGAATTCTGGGAGAACTTAGAGAACGAAAGAAATCTGATAACCGTAATACCTAAGGATCGATGGAATTGGGAGGACTATGACG
This sequence comes from Aquimarina sp., assembly GCF_977115655.1. Lineage (NCBI taxonomy): Bacteria > Pseudomonadati > Bacteroidota > Flavobacteriia > Flavobacteriales > Flavobacteriaceae > Aquimarina > Aquimarina sp. The sequence goes on along the minus strand of NZ_CDSBKO010000006.1, from coordinate 126,255 downwards.
GGGACCCTTTTAAAGAGAAAAATAAGACCAACTCCAAATGGGGAGGTTTTATGACAGAAGTAGATAAATTTGATCCATTGTTCTTTGGTATTTCTCCAAGAGAAGCAGAAATGATGGATCCGCAGCAAAGGATCTTTTTAGAGACTGTCTGGAAAGCCATCGAAGATTCGGGGCATAAAGTATCAGATCTTTCAGGAACAAAAACAGGATTGTTTGTTGGGGTTGCAACCAGAGATTATGCAGATTCATTGGTAGATAATCAAATTCCACTTGATGGATATACAGCTTCAGGAAACTCTCATTCTGTATTAGTTAACAGAGTTTCTTTTCTACTTAACTTGCGCGGTCCTAGTGCTCCGCTCGATACTGCTTGTTCCAGTTCTTTGATTGCAATTCATCGGGCAATAGAATCAATACATACAGGAAGTAGCGATATGGCTATAGTGGGTGGGGTACAATTAATGTTAACACCTGCTGCTTACATTTCATTTGGTATGGCAGGTATGTTAAGCGGTGATGGTAAATGTAAAACCTTTGATAAGAGTGCAAATGGATATGTAAGAGGAGAAGGCTCAGGAGCGATATTTCTTAAACCCTTAGATATAGCAGAAGCAGACAGAGATCATATTTATGCTGTTATTAAGGCGACTACAGAAAACCATGGAGGAAAAGTTACCATGCTTACAGCTCCTAATCCTGTTGCACAAACAGATTTATTGGTTGAAGCTTATGAAAAAGCGAAGATAGATCCATCAACAGTAGGATATATTGAGTGTCATGGTACAGGAACAAGTTTAGGAGATCCTATTGAGATTCAAGCGCTGAATAAAACTTTTTCCGAATTATATAAAAGACACAATAAAGTTCCTTCAGAAATTCCTCATTGTGGTTTATCTTCAGTAAAAACTAATATAGGTCACTTAGAGACAGCAGCCGGGATTGCGGGGGTGCTCAAAGTATTATTATCCCTGAAACATAAGAAAATACCAGGAACACTTCATTTTGAAGAACTCAACCCGTATATCAACCTTAAAGGAAGCTCGCTTTATATTGTAGACAAAACAAAAGATTGGGAAGCTGTAAAGGATGATCAAGGTAATTCTCTGCCCAGAAGGGCAGGGGTAAGCTCTTTTGGTTTTGGAGGGGCAAATTCACATATTGTTTTAGAAGAATATATTCCAAAAGAAAATCAATCCACCCCTAAATCAGAAGACCCCTATATAATTGTACTTTCAGCAAAAACTGAAGACAGACTTAAAGTATATGCCAAATTATTATTTGATCATGTAGAAAAACATGAGGATAACCTAACAGATCTTGCTTTTACTCTTCAGGTAGGTAGAGACGAGATGGCTGAGCGTTTGGGATTGGTTGTAAATTCTATACAACAACTTAAAGAAAAACTTTATGTTTATCTCAGTGCGGAAAAAAATATAGAAATAGAGGATGGGTTTTATGGAAGAGTTACACAAAAAAGTAGTTTAAATTTTATAGATTCAGAAGGAGACAACGACTCTCCAGAAGCATTTGTAGAAAAATGTTTTACCAATAAAAATTATTCCAAGTTGATTGAAGCTTGGGTAAATGGTGTTGAGGTAGATTGGAACCAACTTTATAAGGAGATTACTCCAAGACGAATTAGCTTGCCTACCTATCCTTTTGCACGCGAAAGATACTGGTTTAATTTAGCCGATAGTGAAAAAGGAAAATCTCAGGCAGAATTTGAAAAAATTCATCCGTTATTACATTATAATTCCTCAGTATTGAGCCAACAATGCTATACCTCTAACTTTAATGGAAAAGAATTTTTTATAGCAGAGCATAAAATACAAGGTCAAAATAGTATGCCACACTCTGCTTATTTAGAAATGGCTCGTGTTGCTGTAGAGAAAGCTATGCCAGATCGTAGTATATCAAATTTTCTGGAGTTTCAACATACTACATGGGGGAGTCCACTTATAGTTTCAGAGAAGAAACAAGTCAACATAGCTCTTTTTGAAAATAATCCTGAAGAAATTGAATATGAGATTTATAGTAAAGAAGGAGAAGAGGAAATAATTCATTGTCGCGGACGGGCAATATACAGGAACAACCCAACTTCTGCTAAGCTTGATATAGCACAACTTAAAACCCACTTTGAAATAGAACCAATCAATATAGAAAACCTGTATTATGCTGTAAAGCAAATGGGTATGAGTTATGGTACTTCTTTTAATAGTATAAAAACACTTTATAAAGGAGATAATCAAATGTTAGCCCAGTTAAGTTTGCCGAAAGATGTAGAAGACAATTATAAAAGCTATAGCCTGCACCCAAGTATTATGGAAAGTGTTCTGCAGGTGACATTAGGTTTGCTAACCGATTTGGATCCACAATCAGACCAACCTTTACTACCATTTGAAATAGGATCTATACAATTATTTTCCTCTTGTCAAAAAGAAATGCATGCTTGGGTTCGCTACTCAAAAGGCAGTAAACCTGGGGATGGAACAGTTAAAGTAGATATTGATTTGACTGATGAAATGGGGGTGGTATGTATTAAGATGAAATCCTTAACATTTGACAATACTTTTAATCAGATAACTAAAGATTCCTATAAAGATTTTGGAATGTTATTAAATACTATGTACGAACAGGATTCAGATAAAGTAGAATATGCTGGAGTAAAAAACTCTGAGGTCAGTTTTGATGAACTATTAAAAGATATATACTAAACCAAAGATATGGCAGTAATTGACGATATACTTGAAAAAATTGTTTCAAAGAAAATAGAGAAGAAAGAAGCTTTAAAACTCTTTGAAGAATTACCTGAAAAAGAAAAGAAATATATGATTTCTGAACTAAAAAAGCATTTGTCAAATGATGTTACTATAGATCAGAATAATTTCTCTGAAAAGAAAGGTAATTCTTTTAAGGCAGTAATGGAGATGCAATTGGGAGAAGAACATAAAGCTTTCATAGACAAAATGGCTGAAAAATTAGAAAAAAGCACTCCAAAATCTAAGGAAAATGCATCAAAAGATCAAGCTCATCTGGTTGATCAACGAAAAACAGGCGGGTTAAAAAAAGCATTGAAACGTTTGCAGTTTCATTTAACCTATGACAAAGGTGATGGAGCATATCTTTATGATATTGATGGAAATAAATATATTGATATAGCCAGTGATAATGGAGTAAATTTATTTGGACATCAACCTAAATTTATTAAGGAAGCCGTTATAAAACGTATAGAAAAAGGGTATCCATTGGTAGGATATACCGAGGAGCTTGCCCAAGTTACTAAACTTTTTAGCGAGCTTACTGGTCATGAGCGGGTACTTATTACGCAATCGGGTACAGAAGCCGTTATGTGGGCTGTAAGGATTGCCAGGGCAGCAACCCAAAAAAATAAAATAGTAATTTTTGAAGGAGCCTTTCATGGATTGTCGGATGCAGTACTCGCTGCAAAAGATCAGTTTGGTAATAGTATCGCTATGGGATTGGGAATGCTTCAGGAATTTGCTAATGAAATTATTGTTCTGGATTACGGCAATATGGATCACCTGGATATTATTGAAAGCAGGGCAGATGAAATTGCTGGAGTTTTAATAGAGCCTGTGCAATCCAGAAATCCGGCTAATCAACCTGTAGAATTTTTGAAGGAGGTGCGTAAGTTAACACTGGAAAAAGATATTCTGTTGATTATGGACGAGATGATTACAGGATTCAGGGTTTGTTGTAATGGAGTACAAGGACTTTGGAACATTAAAGGAGATCTTGCTACTTATGGAAAAATTGCTGCGGGAGGTATGCCATCAGGAATGATCGCTGGACTTGCTAAATACATGAATTTTGTAGATGGAGGAGTGTTTAATTACGATGATAACTCTATGCCAAGTGTGAAAAAAGCACTAATGGCTGGTACACATACAAGAAACCCTGTTAAACTGGCAGCTACACTTGCAATACTTACCGAGATTAAGAACAGATGCATAGCCTCAGGAGACGAAATATGTACACCTAACTCATGTTTTTTAAATGAATTAAACGAAAAAACTAGCATCATGTGCAAAGAGTTAAATTCTTTCTTCACATTAAAAAAAGTACCAATAGTTATTGAATATTTCAGTTCGTTATTCAGGTTTAAATTCCTCGATGATCCAAATGGTGTGGTAAAAGAGTTACTATTTGTGTTAATGAGAATGAATGGAGTCGAGACCAGTCCCTCAGGTAACTGTTTTTTAACTATGGCACACTCTGATAATGATATTAAATCTATTATAAAAACAGTAAAGAAGAGTATCGATACACTATTAGAAGAAAAATTCTTTTATGAGTCCGATATCGTTGAAGAAGTAGAAAATAAAATAGAAAATAAGGAAGATGTAAAGATAGTAATGTCTGCCAGTTCCTCTGATATGAGAAATAACCAAGAGCAAGAATCTAAAAAAAATGATCAAATGGAAAAACTAAGAAATTTGATTATCTCTGATTTGAAAAATTTCCAAGAAAAAGGAGTAACGATATGATAGGAGCAACAACACAAAATGTTTTAGAAGAAATAACAACAATCTTCGAAACAACATTACGATTTTCTGCGGGTAAGCTGGATACTAATACTAATTTCGAGGACTTTGGGATTGATTCTATTATTTCAATGGAGTTAATTAATAAAATATCAGAGAAACTAAGTATTGCACTGGCTCCCTCAAAATTTGTAAATGTAAATACAATTAAAGAGCTAGCTGATTTATTAGAAGAAGAAATTAGAGAAAATAATAAGAACACCACTAGTATATCTGATACAAATAATTTTTCGGAAGTAGTAAAAATTGATATACCCAAAGAAAGTGTTAGTCCTAATCCTGTGAGGCAGATTATCTCAAGTCGGGCATCGCAGGGTAGAAGGATGGCAAAAGAATCCTATAAAGAATTGTTACATTATATTAATCAAAAGTATAATATTGACCTGTTAGGTCACTCATTCAGATCAGTTGATGATATTGTAGATACCTTATTGACCCAATATACCGACGATTTAATAAAGTACTACGATACGATTCAGAATGGTTCTAATAAACAAGAAGAGGTAATATCTGCTACAGATGCCACAGCTAAAAAAACAGACCAGTCTTATGATGTCGCTATTGTAGGTCTTAGTTGTAATTTTCCTGATGCACCCAATGCAGAGTCGTTTTGGGAGAATCTGATAAATGAGAAAAATAGTATTCAAGAGATTTCAAAGTCAAGATGGAGTTGGGAGGATTGCTATAAGCAAACTACTTCTCCTGGTAAGACCATTTCAAAATGGGGAGCGTTGATTGAAGATATCGATCGTTTTGATCCTCATTTTTTTAACCTTGACCCAGAAGAAGCTCTGCTAATGGATCCTCAGGAAAGATTACTTCTGCAAGAAGTTTATAAAGCATTTCAAGATGCTGGTATAGCACCAAAAAAATTAGCGGGATCAGATACAGGAGTATATATTGCTTATGAATACTCAGAGTATGAGAATTACCTTAGAAAAAATATAGATAAAATTCCTGTGGGTAAATACGGACCTGTTTTTACTTCCTCAAGCCCTACTTACTATCTGGCAAACAGACTTTCATTTTTGTTTGATTTTTATGGACCCAGTGAGTCTGTAAATGTTAATTGTGCAGGTTCTGCGGTAGCGATCAACAGAGCATATTATTCATTGATTAATAATGAAAGTAGCGTAGCAGTAGTAGGAGGAGTATCCTTAAATTTATTTGCCGATGACTATATATCCTTATCTCAATATGGCATGTTATCCCCTACAGGAACATGCGGGGTGTTTGATGATAATGCCAATGGTTTTACAAGAGGAGAAGGGGTAGCAGCTGTCGTTTTAAAGAGGTTAGAAGATGCAGAAAGAGATAATAATAGAATATATGGCGTTATTAAAGCCAGTCACCAGAGTAATAGAGGAAATGCCAGATTTTTATCAGAAGTTAAACATGAAGCGATAACCAGTGCCATTACAAAATGTTATCAAAAAGCTTCGATAAACCCAGAGTCAATAAACTATATCGAAGTTGATGGATACGCTACAAAATGGGGAGATTCATTTGAATATGAAGGTGTTAAAAATGTGTTTAAAGGAAAATATTCAAATAAAAAAGATTGTGCATTAGGAAGTGTAAAAGGTAATATAGGAAACCTGGAAGCTGTTAGTGGGTTAGCTAGTTTTATTAAGCTGGCGCTTTCTCTTTATCATAAAAAGTTTCCGGGTACCATATCAGCAGAAAAAATAAATACTTTTCTGGATATTGATAACCCTTCTCATCCTTTATATATAGCTAAAAAAGAAATACCTTTTGATATCTTACGAAAGGATAATCATAGTTTAATAAGAGCAGGACTTAATTCTTTTGCAGATAGCGGAGTCAATCTTCATATTGTTTTAGAGGAATACCCTAATGAAGAATCTGTAATTTACCCTGAAAAAACAACAACTCAGTTATTTGTTCTTTCTGCTAAAGATGACCAACGCTTAAATGAATATATAGGTACTTATATAGATTATTTATCTAAAAATGAAGAAAATATATCTTTTGAAAACATGATTTACACCCTTCAGATTGGTCGTGATGCTATGGATGAAAGATTAGCTATTGTTGCATCTTCTTCTGTTGAATTACTTGAAAAACTAACGATAATCAAACATTCTGGTAAAGAAGGAGCGTTAGAAAAAAAGGGGATATTTTATGGTAATATTAATCATGGTAAGGAGAATCGTATAATCAATATCTTAACAAAAGATATGATAAATACAATGGTAGAACAAAGTTTACAAGCAGCAAAATGGCAAGAACTTGCTCAACTTTGGATAAGTGGTCTGCCTATAGATTGGGAAGTGGTTTGGAAAAATAAAGATATGCGTCCTCTATCCTTGCCATCTTATCCTTTTGCTAAAGAAAGATATTGGGTAGCCATAGATGGTGAAGAAAAGCAAACTATTGAGGTAAAAAAGCCAGTAAAAACCATTAAAAAAGAAGCAATAACTGAAGAAAAAGCCAACCCTGAAACGCAGGCTAAGTGGTTCTTTTTTATGTCTAATGAAGGGAGTAAAGAAAGCAGTTCCTTAAATGCTAATGAAAAGGTGGAAATGTTCCTTAAACAAGAAATAGCACTACAACTTAATAAACCTATGGATAAAATTTCCGATGGTATTAATTTTTTAGATTTAGGAATGAACTCCATTGGTTTGGTTACTTTGATTGCTCAAACCAATGATCTGTTACAAATAAATACATCTCCTGCTATTTTATTTAATTATTCTGAAATTAAAACACTCACTCAATATTTAGTAGAGAATTATCCAGAAAAAGTCCAAAATATAGATATGACGGATGATGAGGAGTATGCGAATACTATAAATACTCAAACAAAAGTAAAGTCAGAAGAGAAAGAACAAACAGTCCCTGAACTTATTAATAAAATATTGGTGCCAATGCAAATAAAGGGTAAGAAAAGCCCTGTTTTTGCAGTTCCGGGTGCCGACGGAAATGCGATAACCTTGCAACACCTTATTTCAGCTTTGGGAGTAAGACAACCATTTTATGGTTTAGAGACATTAGGAATTGTAGGAAAAAGCACTTTGCTGGACAGTGTCGAATCTATTGCAAAAGCTAACATTAATGCTATTAAAGAAATTCAGAAAACAGGTCCATATCGTCTGTTGGGGTTCTCAAACGGAGGTACAATTGCATACGAAATGGCAAGAATTTTACTAGATCAAAATGAAAAGGTAGAGTCATTAATACTCATAGATTGCATATCTCCTACATTACCAGGAGGAGATATGATTGATGATCTTGTGGAAGGGATTAAATCTATTTTTATAAACTCGTCTGGGCATAATTTAGATTTAGATACAGAGAAAATAAAGCAAATTCCTGAAAGCGAAATTGTTAATCATATATATGACAATATCAAGGATTTAGGATTCAATTTCCCGAAAGATCAATTAACTACAAGTATTCATACAACAATGGCTAATGATAAATTTTGTCGTGCATATAAACCCTCAAAATTATCAGATGAGGTTAAAGTAGTCCTCTTTAAAGCTACTGAAGGTTATATTGATACCTATAAAAATGCATCTGAAGACTATGGTTGGAACGGCTTGTTGCGTAATCCGGTTCAGATCTATCCTATTGAAGCTAACCATTTCTCTATTATTGATAAAGACAACAGTAAAAAAATAGCTAAAAAAATAAATGCGGTATTCAATAAAACTACACAAAGTAAAACCTCTAAAGAGGAAAAAGTCATTTCAAAAGCATTAGCAGATTAAAAATAAATATAAGATACATTAACTTATTCCTCATAGACATTATAGTCTATTGAGTAACCGCTTTTTTCAAACCCGAAATAAATTTAGTTATGAGTAAGAACTCTAAATCCAAAGCACAGTTTCTTGAAAATGTTACTGAAATGGTTAGAAAGAGAAGACTAATTATCTGGTTAGCTTTTATAGCTATTACAATATTTACATTTTTTGGAATACCAAAAACCAAATTCGATATGACTATCGAAGGGTGGTTTCCAGAAGATGATCCGGTTTTAGTTTCTATGGATGAGTTTAAGGCTCAATTTGGAAGTAATGAAGGGATATATATAGCCTATAAACCAGTAGATGGCGATGTGTTTTCTACGAAGTCTTTAGAAATTGTAAAGAAAATTCAGGAAGACATTATTAGTGCAAAGTATAAAGAGGATTCAACTACATTAAAGCATATTGTTAAAGTCAATACGATAGTTAATGCATCAGTTTTAACAGCAGAAGGAGATATATTAGTTTCCAGAAAATTAGTAGGAGATAAAATTCCTGCTACAAATGAGGATATTGAGGAGATCCGTAGGCTAGCCCAATCTCAAAAGTCTTTTCCGTTACTTTTCTTTTCAAAAGATATGAAATATGGAGGAATGCTTATAGAAACCGATTTTGGGACAGAACGTATAGATGAAGAATCATCTGCAACTACTGCAGAAGGGGCATTTGATGAGCCACTAAATATGGATGAGATGGAAGTTGCAGATTTTAGTGAGGTAAAAAAAGTAGAAGAAAGAGTTCGATTTAAACCCGCAGATTTAAGTGAACTTGTTCCTTTAATGAAGGAACTTAATGCAATTTTAGACAAACCAGAGTACAAAGAACATTTAAAATATTATTCGGTAGGGAATGCTCCATTAGCCTATGAGCAGGAAACTATCGTTAGTAAAGAAGCGGGTCCGATTTATTTGGGACTTTTACTTATAATTTCAATCCTTCTATGGCTTTTTGTCCGCTCATTTAGTGCAGTACTTTGGTCGCTTTTAATTGTTATTATAAGTGCTGTTTGGACAGTTGGTTTAGCAGGTTGGTTAGGAGTAGAGGTTACGGTTTTTTTAATGCTAACTATCATGTTGATACTAACTGTTGGTGTGTGTGATGCCTCTCATATATTTTCTGGGTATACATTTTTTCGAAATCAAGGTTATGATCGCAAAGTCTCCGTACAAAAAGTATTTCAATCCACAAACAAGGCTATTGTACTAACAGCGATTACGAATATAATAGGTATGTTGGCTTGTTTTCTTATTCCGATTCCGCGTATTCAGGTATTCGGTATGATGTCTGCTGCAGGTGTGGCTTTTGCATGTATTTTAACTATTTTTCTATTACCCCTTATGTTTGATGTATGGGCACCCGGTTTGGGTGAGGGAAAACAGAAGAGGAAGTTCAGATTCTCATCAGATAAGTATCTCCCTAATTTTTCTCTTTTTTTACAAAAAAGATTAGAAAATATATTATCGATTGTACAAAAAAGCCCAACAGGTATTATTTGTTTATTCCTGTTAGTATTAGGAATAAATATTTATGGTGTAACCATACTTAAGGTCGATACTAATATTGCGAATCAATTTGTTGAAGGTAACCCTTATAGAGAATCGGCAAATATTATAGATCAAAAAATGATGGGAAGTCTTAATATGGAAATATATTTGGATCTGTCTAAAGCAAATGCATTCGAAAATCCATTTGTATTAAATACCATAGATAAGTTACAACGAAAACTTGAAAATAAATATAGCGATGTAGTTGTAAGGACATCGTCTTTGGTAGAAGTTGTAAAAAAGGCAAATAAAACATTAAATGAGGACAGGGAGGAGATGTATAGTATACCTGAAACTGCAAATGCTTTATCTCAAACTCTTTTCCTGTTTAATTTGGCTAATCCAGAAGATCGAAGAAAACAGGTTTCAGATAATTACAGTAAATCTCACATTTCAATGCAACTATATAATGTAGGTTCTTATAAATACATGAACATATATAAGGACATGCAAAAAGATATTGAAGAGTCTGTAGAAGTCCTGAAAAAACAATACCCGGACACTAAAGTATCCATAACGGGAGCGCTTCCTATGAATATGAAATTTGTACAAGTAATAGCAGATAATGGATTACAAGATATTATTATGGTACTGATAGCAGTAACCATTGTTCTGATTTTTGTTTTTGGATCGATCCAAGGAGGCTTGATTGCTATCATCCCTAACCTGATCCCATCCTTGTTAACTCTGGGTTTATTAGGATTAACAGGGCGATCTGTAGATGTGGATATTTTGTTGCTACTTCCTGTAGTAGTAGGTATTTCTGTAGATGATACCGTGCATTTTATTAGCCATTACAGAGATAAACTCATAGTAGATGGAAATATTAAAAGTGCTTTATACCATACAATAAAAGAAGCCGGTCAGGCAGCTACTTTCACAAGTTTGATTTTGGGGCTGGGATTCGGGATATTATCCTTTTCGGCTATGGAGGGAACCGCTAATGTAGGAAAATTTGGTTCTATTGCAATCTTTTCAGCTTTGATGTGTGATTTATTTTTATTACCAGCTTTAATCCTTGTTTTTAAACCAAAATTTCAAAAGAGAAGCAAATTAAAATCCCAACAGGCAGTAATGGAATAAAAATAACTCAAAAGTTCATTTTAAAGAAATTGAAAGCCTAATCATTATGCATATAGTAATGTTCTATTAGTGTCAATATATATGATCCCTTTAATAACGGACTTAAACCATGATGATAAAGCTCATTTGCTTAAAAGGAGAATAAAATGAAAAGTAATTTTAACCAGTTAGCCAATCGAAGAATAAACATAACGATAGGAATATTATATCTTTTTATTATTGTTTGTTCTGTTTTTAGCATTCTATATATTCCTTCTAAGCTTTTTGCAAACGAAAACGTAGTAACTACGATCGGTAATATCAGAACGTTTAATTTTTTATTCCGCCTCAGTTTGCTTTGTGATGTTATCGTTTTTTTGTGTGAAATAGTTCTGGCTGTACTTTTGTATGAATTACTTAGGCATGTAAGCAGAAGGCTTTCGATGATAGCTGTTCTTTATCGTCTTGCTATGGCATTTGTTATGAGTATTAACTTATTGAATTACTTTTTTGTTTTAATTCTTTTAAGTGGAGCATCTTATCTGGCAGTTTTCGAAACAGATCAGTTATATGCTCTGGTTATGCTTTTTATAAATGCACATAAGTATGGAGAATATATATGGAGCATATTTTTTGCTCTTCATTTAATGGTATTCGGGTATTTGATCTTTAAGTCTGGATTTTTTCCAAAAATTTCAGGAATATTAATGATGGCTGGTTCCTTAGGTCATTTATCAGAAAGTTTCAAGAACTTCCTTATACCAGATAGTGAAATGCTTACAATGATTACTTCCTTATTTCTATTATTTTCATTCATTGGGGAAATGTCTTTTGTTTTTTGTCTTTTGTTTAAAGTAGGGAAATATAAACACCTAACTGTTGTAAGTACAAACTAACCATTTGTTTATAGTAAGTCAAAAGTCACATATTTTTTAGTATTAAAAACTCTTTTAACCTAATTACGTAAATAATGAAAAAAAATCAGATTTTTTTATGGATTGCCATGGCTGTTTTTATACCGTCATTATCGATTAATACAATTTCAGCCCAGTCACCAAAAGATATTATGATAAAGGTGAAAAAGGTTACTAAAGAATCCTTTAATACATCAATTCAAAGAATAAAACTATCCACTTGTAAATATACCATATCAGATAAAAGGATAGTATGTACAGAAGAATCTAGAAATAAGCTGCTGGAAAGTGTAGCAAAAAATTATGGGGATAATAAGCAAGACAGCCGGTCTGTATCTATTATAATCGAACCTAAAAAGGAAAAAGGAGTAGGAATGTTAACCTATGAGTATGGGGAGCCGGGTAAGGATAATGACAGTTGGATTTACTTACCAGAATTAAGCAAAGTGAAACGCTTGGCATCAAGTGCAGACAGTAATGATAACAGCGGAAGTTTTTTTGGTTCAGAATTTTCTCTTGAGGATATGGAAGATTTGAAAATTAATGAATACACCTTCAGGATTTTGAGTGAAGAAAAGTATAAAGGACGCGATGCTTGGGTTATTGAATATACTCCTAATGCAGAAAGAGCAAAAAAATCAAAATACAGCAAAACTATATCCTGGATAGATAAAGAAAGATATATCAGTTTAAAGAAAAACATATATGTACATGGAGAACCCTATAAACAATTGACTATGTCAGACATTGAAAAAATAGATGATGTATGGATAGCAAAAAAACTAACTATGAATAATCTTTCCACACGTACATTGAGCATTATGAATATGGTTTCAGTAGCATTCGATCAAGAAATTTCTGATGAGTTTTTAACTACAAGAACCCTGGAAGATTTTGCTTTTAGAGAACGTAGTTTGACCAAATTCCGCGACAATTTAAAATAAATAACAGACCATAAATGCTATATCAAACCAGGACATTTTAGTATTTTGTTCTAAACACTTCATCATAAACTCATAAAACCACATAAGGAATAGTATCCATGAAATATTCAAACAAAGAGGGGCATTTTGATGCAATTATTGTAGGTTCGGGAACTTGCGGTGCTACAATTGCTAGAGAATTGAGCAAGCAAAATAAAAAAGTCTTAATTCTGGAAAGAGGGGATAACTCACCACTTAAAGAATCCCTTTTGGGGTATGCCAAAATTTCTAACGAAGTACGCGTTACAGATAAACTAAAAGATTTAAGGGCTTTTACAACAGGAGGAACTACAGCAATGTACCTTGCTGTAGCGGATCTTCCGCCTATAGAAACTTTTAAGAATCTGGGAATCGATCTTACCGAAGATCTGGAACAAGTGCGTAAAGAATTACCAATTGCCGAAATATCTGATGGATTAATTGGCGCTCAGGCAAAAAAACTAGGGGAAAGTGCCAGACAACTGGGATATGATTGGAAAAAGAAACTGATGCTCATAGATCAATCCAAATTCAACCATAAAAATTATTATGAAGTAAAATGGAAAGCCAAAACCTATGTAGAAGAAGCACTTAGTAATGGAGTAGCACTGGTTAACCAAGCTGTCGTTTCAAAGGTTATACATGAAAATAAAAAAGCTATTGGTATTGAATATACTATAGGAAAAAAAAAGAATGTGCTGAAAGCATACGGAGAAAAAATAATTCTTGCAGCAGGTTCTCTCGCGTCACCAATAATTTTAAGAAATAGCGGAATAAAAAATGTAGTAAACCATGGGTATTATATAAATCCAAGTATTGGTCTTATAGGCTCTGTTCCGGGTCTGTCATCCGCAGAGAATTTTTGTGGTTGTATGGGAGCAAAGTTAGAGGACGATATTGAATTGATGGATGCCAATTTTCATCGTTTCCTATTTAATGTTGGGATGCTTTTTTCAGGTAAACCTCTGCGTATAGCATCCTACCCAAAACATATCGGAGTTACCGTTAAAGTAAAAGAACCAGTAGGGGGAGAACTAACCGAAAAAGGTAAGTATCATAAGGAATTAACAGAGAATGATCACCAAAAATTGAAAAGAGGGATGGATGTGGCAGATAAAATATTAAAAAATGCCGGAGCCAAAAAAATCTTTAAAACAGGTCTTATATCAGGAGGCGCATTAGGAACAATCAAAATTAAGGAACATATAGATGCAAACCTTCAGACAGAATATGATAACTTATTTGTATGTGATGGCTCTGTATTACCAGATAACGAAAGGATCACACCAACGCTTACTCTTGTGTGTTTAGCCAAATATTTGTCCAGACATTTACTAACCTCTGTTTAAAAAAACAATTAATTCACCAAATTAGATATAACCAAAATTGTTGTACAGCAATGATTTTAATTAACTACACTAAAAATTAGAAACTAAATGAAACATTCAGAAAAAAATAAGACCAATGCTTTTTCGGTAGCATTGATACTATTAAGTATTGCGGTCGCCGTTGCTGCACCTTTTGTATGGAATAGATTTATAGAAGGACAATTAGGAGTAATTACATTAGTCTTAATTGAAGTGTTACTGCTTGTCTTCATATTAACCTCAACACATTCTATTTGGAAAAAATCAGGTTCTGGGGAATGGAAATTGAAATCAGATAAGAAAGGAATGAAGCTTTATACCCTAAAAGTTCCTGGCGAAACATGGTTGAAGATCAAAATAATAGGAAGACTTAATGCAAAATTAAAAAGTATTTTAACACTTATGCGAAATCCTGATGCTGCTAAAGACGTAGGCATGTTTGATTCGCATTATATAAAAGGATGGGATCCAAAGCTGGATGGGGTAGACCCAAAGTTGGTATACTATACTTTTAAACAAAAACTCTTTCCTCCTTTCAAACATCGGGAATTTGTGGTAAAATCTGAATTCTCACAGGATCCTGTAACTAAAGAAATGAAATTTAATTTTGTAGCAGCTCCAGATAAACTACCCGTTAATAAACGCTACCACCGCGTAACAGAAATGCATAATAAATGGAGATACACACCATTACAAAATGGTGAGGTAGAATATGAATTTATATATGATGCCGTTGATCCGGGAGGATACTTTCCTTATGCATTGGCTAACTGGCTTATTCCAAGTATGCTACCCTTTGCATTTTCAAAAATGTCAAAAATACTGGATAAAGAAAAATACCGCAATGCCGAAGTAGATTATGTCCAGGAAGTTGATGAGCCTGTAGAGGCAATGGCATAGAGTTTTTTCAAAAAAAAACAGGAAATCAATTAATCTTTTTTAAGTAACATTAATTGTTTTATACAAATTGTATCTGGGCAAACATTAGTATATATAATTGTTTGGTCATGCTTATTTGTATGCCATAAATCCACAGATTAAAAACTTTGTGTTTAGCTTAGGTGCATCAGCAGGTTCTATATTATAAAGAGGTAGCTGAAACACCTAAGCATAATTCCTTAAAAAGGTAAAACTATACCTACTACTCCCCAATTAATATATTCAATTAGCTAAGGACATAAAAGACCTGGCGTAGATGCCTGTTTTCCAATTTTAATGATTATAAATATGATGAATAAAGTGTCTGAAAATAGAACTTATAGTTTAAATATACCACAAATGCTATGGGATGGACTGTCTGAAAACTGGTTGATGAAAGAACTGGGGGATATACATTGGAAAATGATATCAGAAGGACTAGAAACAGAATCAGACAAATTAGTAGATAGTAATGGTAATAGGCTGTATGCTAGCTTTGTTCGGATAAAATGGGAATCTAATAGTTGCCTGAGTGAATTTAGTGAAAACGAAGAAATAAAAGCTAAAAGTTACCTGTCAAAGTATGGTAACAAGATGTTTTTTAGCAATGGAGAGGTAATCGGGAATAACAAAAAAATAAAAACAGAATTAATGTCTGTTTTTTCTTCTCGAAATTCAGAAAACAATCAAAAACTGGTAAAAGGAAAACCGTTAAATGTTGAACATAAAAATATTCCTGTTTACAATAAACTTCCTGAAGTTGCAAAAACATTTTTCAAAGTAAAATCTTGCTTTTTTCAATCTGAAAATAATGAAGAAGATAGCAGCATAAAAGAGGTAACTCTTAACGATAGCTCATTTGAAATCTTTACAGATGTAAAACCATTATTTCAAAAAAAATACCAAATAGACTCTTATGATGACATTAATGGTGTTGGTCTTTTATATTTTGCCTCTTACCCAAAAATAAGCGATAAATGTGAGTTGAGTTTTTTTCAGGAAAAATACATTGGAGAAATCGACAACTATAATTGGGCTAAAAACAGCTCAACCATTGCAAGAGATATACACTACTATGGAAATGCGAATGCAAACGAAGAATTGGTGTACAGTTTAGAGCATTTTTCGTACCTGGATAAAAGTGTAATTAAACTAAGCTCTTCTTTAGTAAGAAAAAAAGATGGGGTGTTGATAGCAAAGATATTTACGATTAAAAAACTATCAGAACCTTTAAAAATAGCAAGTACTTGGTTTAGAGGTGAAGAGGAGGAAAAAAGGGAATCTTTTTTAGTAGAAAATGCCTCTAATTTGAATACTATAGATCAGACAACTAATACAATATCACTTGACCATTCTTTACAACAGAATCAAAAATTTAAAGAGAATAATGATTTAAGTGAAGAACAACTGTGTAGTACTATAATTAACTTTTTTTCTGACTTTTTAGAAAAAGATGAGATTACCGTACATACAGATTTAAGAAAATTAGGAGTTGAATCTATTGTTTATATTGAACTTTCTGAGTACCTCAACTTAGAGTATGGATTACAGAGTAATCCTAGTATATTTTACGGGCTTTTTACAGTGAAAGAAATTACTACTTTTCTGCTTTCAGCCAACAAGATATCACCAAATGTAAAAAAAGATAGCAAAGTAGTAAGTGAAAAAGAAACCCTTACAAATTCTGATGACATTGCTATCATAGGACTTTCATTAAAAATCCCGGGAGCAAATACTAAAGAAGAGTTTTGGGAAAACCTGGTAAATGTAAATTCCAGTATTACAACTACACCAAAAGAGAGATGGGACTGGCCAGAAGGGGTTGATATACAGGGGATTCATAAAGGTATTAATTATGGGGGATATGTAAAAGATATAGATAAATTTGATGCATCTTTTTTTGAAATCTCCCCAAGAGAAGCACGATTAATAGATCCACAACAAAGAATTCTTCTCGAACTCACCTGGGAACTAATAGAAAATTCCGGATACAAACCCTCTTTGTTAAAAAAGAGTAAAACAGGCGTTTTTATTGGAGCCAGTGGGAGTGATTATGAAACTTTATTATATAAAAACCCTGACCTTAAAGAGTTTTCTGCTACAGGAACAGCAATGGCAATGCTCTCCAACCGGATCTCATATTTTTATGATCTTGATGGTCCTAGTTTAACAATAGATACAGCTTGCTCTTCATCGTTGGTTGCCATAAATAATGCAGTAGCTTCCATACAACAAAATCAATGTGAACAAGCAATAGTAGGAGGTATACACCTTATGTGTGAACCGACAAAGAGTATTGCTTACAGAGAATCTAATATGCTAAGTGTGGATGGCAAATGCTACACTTTTGACGATAGAGCTAACGGGTATGTAAGAGGAGAAGGAGCGGTAATGTTACTTTTAAAACCTTTATCAAAAGCGATTGCCGATAAGGATAATGTATTAGCATTAATTAAAAGTACAGCTGTAAACCATGGAGGCTACTCTGGCGGAGTAACCGTACCTAACCCAAACAAACAAAAACAACTTATTGAAGAGGCATATACAAAAGCTAACATTTCTATACAAGATGTTTCATACATAGAAGCACATGGCACAGGTACTAGTCTGGGAGATCCAATAGAAGTATTAGGCTTAACCAAAGCTTTTCAATCCTTACAGGATAAAAAAGATGAAAAAGAGGATAGTGCTCCTTGGTGTGGAATAGGATCTGTAAAAACAAATATTGGTCATTTAGAAGCAGCATCTGGAATTGCAGGGTTGCTAAAGGTAATTATGGCGATGAAACATAATTACCTGCCCCCTAATCAAAATTTTAAAAATATAAACAGTAAGATTGAAATCCATAATAAGCCTTTTCATATTCTGGAAAATGGAATGGAATGGCTGCCCAGTAACGATCAAAATACACTTATTGCTGGAGTAAGTAGTTTTGGTATAGGAGGAGCTAATGCTCATATCGTTGTAGAATCTTATAAAGAAGATGAGGTAAAGAATACTTTAAAAACCAAAGGATCTTACTTGTTTGTATTATCTGCAAGACGGGAAGAAATATTAAAAGACTATGCAAAAAAAATACAGAATTATGTACATCAAAACCCTTCAGTAAACCCTTATCAATTATCATATACTCTACAGGTTACTAAAGAAGAGATGGAGTACAGGTTAGCCTTTGTTTATAATACTGTTAAGGACCTCCAAACATCTTTAATAAGTTTTATAGAAGGGACTTACCAGTCAAATATTTGCGTAGGTAGAATAAAAAAATCAAAACTAGATCAGTTAGATAATAATGAAATTATCATTGATAGCTTCAATTTAGATTATATAGCAGAGCAATGGTGTCAGGGTAGTATCATAAAATGGGAGAATTTATATCCAATCAGATGCAAAACTATAGAAATTCCAACATACCCTTTCGACCACAAAAAGGAACATTGGGTTTCCTATAAAATACCAGAAGATCTTGATAAGACAAACTCTGCAATAACCATACAGCGAGTACAAGAAAAATCAGAAATAAAAACGTCTGACATTTCAAAAGAACTCTCTATTCCTTTACGAATTTTAAAAAAGGAAGAGAAGCAGGTTTCGTTAATTCAGGACTTTAATAAGGAAACTCTGGCAAAACCTGTTAATATTTCATTAATACCCCCGGGACAATCTAAAAAAGAAAAAATAGAACACGCTGTCGACCAAAAAGTACAGTTTACGCTTTCGAACCCATTAAAGGGGATTGTAGCAGAAAATTATATTAAAAACAGTCTTTCTTATGTAAAATTGTTTGACCAAGGTAATGGCACTTACTCTCTGGAGGTAGATGCACCCAGAAATAATACCCTTTCCTGTGAGTTAGTGGGTGAGATGGTACATAGCCTAGAGTATGTACAACAGATACCAGACCTAAAAGTATTGTTGCTTCGGGGTAATGCAAGTACTTTTTTTCATGGAGAATGTGAAGGATATAACGAATCGGTAGTACAGAGTCTTTATCATTCGATAGCCTCTTTTTCCTACCCTATAATAGCAGAAGTGTTGGGAGATGCCACTGGTGGAGGTTTTCTATTAGGTATGCTGTGTGATTTTATGATAATTAGTGAAGAGGCTCAATATTCTTACACAAGCTATGATAAAGGGATATTGCATACATTAGAAGAAGAATTACTTTTTATAGAGCGTTTTGGAGAAGCCTTAGCAAGAGATTTTCTTTATCAATCAGTAGCATCAAAAGGGTATGAACTAAAGGAAAAGGGATGGAGTATTCCAATCATCCCTTCTGAGCAGGTAAGGACATACTCAGAAAAACTAGCTCAGTCTCTATACAAAAAGCCAAGAGTTTCTCTACATCTTCTTAAACAACATTTAGGAAAGCATATTTTAAGATTGACAGATGAGCTAAGAGCAGTTGAACCATCAAAAATAGAAGATACGACAGTTCTGGCACCTATCAAGATTTCTTCCCGGTCAAAGTATATAACAATAGAACAAAAAGAGAACCAAGTACTGGTAATTAGGATACATACAGAAAATAAGAAATATCAATTAAAGACTCTGGTATCCGGACTTGTTGATATCCTTGAACAGGTAGAGAAGAAAGGATACTATAAAGCGATCGTACTCACCAGTGATGATGAAGGTTTTCTTAGGGTATCGGATATATCAGGATCGGTAAGAGAGGTTCTTAAGCTTCAACAGCTGCTTATAGCATCCCCAATCCCTGTAATATCAGCAATAAGAAAAAATGCGAAAGATACAGGCTGGCTAATTGCTCAGTCTTGTGATGTTTGTATTTATCAAACAGATGGAAACTATTCAGCTTCTGAACTTTTAGAAATACCTGAGTTATCCACGCGAGCAGGATACATATTCAGTAGACGATTAGGAGCTTATGTATGTCAGGAAATACTATTATCTGGTAGAATATACAAAGGTATTGAACTTCAGCGACAAGCGGGCGGAGTATTTGTATCCAAGGATTCCTTTTCATCGGCTTTAGAACTGGCAGCTCTATGGAGTACCTTTTCAACAGAAACTATAAAAAAATGGAAAAAAGATCGGGTATTAGTTACTCTTGAGGAGATAGATCAGTTACCGCTGCATCAAGTAACGAAAGAAGAAACAATAACTTCTTTACCAAAGGCACCTGAGGCTATTCCGCTACGATCAGAAGTTATAAAAGCCACTGTACACCCGGAAGGGATAGTAGAGGTAAGGATTGAGGATCGGGAGGCGAAAAATATGTTTTCTGAAGCTTTTATGGAAGGTATCACAGAGATATTTGAGCATATAGAAGAATCTCAAGCTTATAAAGTAGTGATATTGACAGGGTATGATAATTATTTCATTTCAGGAGGTACAAAAGAAATGTTACTGGACATTCAGGAAGGTAAAATTAAATTTACAGATACTCAAATATATCATTTAGCACTTAAATGTAAGATTCCTGTAATAGGTGCTATGCAGGGTCATGGCATAGGTGCCGGCTGGTCGATGGGGATGTTTTGTGATTTTACATTATTTAGTGAAGGAGGGCATTATGTAAGTCCGTATATGAATTATGGTTTTACACCCGGAGCAGGATCAACCCTGATCTTTCCAGAGAGGATAGGATATGATCTGGCAAGAGGTACTTTAATGACAGGAGAGGAATACTCAGGACAAGAGTTAAAGGAAAAAGGATTATCTCTACCAGTTTTACCCCGTAAAGAAATTTTTTCTACAGCACTTAGTCTTGCCAGAAAGTTGTCGGGTAATTCTCGAACCAGTTTAATTAATCTTAAGAATCAATTAACTGGCAAATTAAGAGCTCGTCTGGAAGAAACATACAGTTTGGAGCTTGCTATGCATGAAGAAACCTTTGTTGGTCGATCGGAAACATTAGAACGTATTGAGAATAATTTTAATGATACCGCAGCAGATACACAAAATCATACTATCCAAACAGAAAGATCCATTCCTTCTGGATATCAAAACATATCCCAGGATATAGATGTATTACCTGTTATTCTTGCAAGTCTAAAAACACTGTTAGCACAAGAGTTACACATGCAGGAAGAGGAAATAGATGAAGATAGCCAGTTTGTGGATCTTGGTTTAGATTCTATTATAGGAGTTACCTGGATACGAAAGATTAATGAAAAATATAAGATTTCCATTAATGCTACCAAAATTTATAGCCATCCAAATCTTACCGAATTTAGTAGCTATGTAAAAGCAGAAGCAGAAAAAAATGGAACATTACCTGTTCAAGAAAAACAAGTTAATCAAGATAATAATTCTATAAAGGTACAAAGCATAGATACTTCTATACCAAGATTAGAGAAGTTGAGTTCCCAAAGGGATTTGTTAGAGTCAAAATCAGATATTTCTTCAAAATCAGATTCTATTGCTATAATTGGTATGGCAGGTCAGTTTCCTGAAGCCAAAAACATAGAGGTATTTTGGCAAAATATAGCAGAAGGTAAAAACTGTATTAAAGAAATTCCCAGAAAACGCTGGGATATTGACAAGTATTATCAGGAAGGAGATGCAGTTTCTGGAAAAACGTATAGCAAATGGATGGGAGCGTTGGATGGATATGATCTTTTTGATCCTTTATTTTTCAATATTTCACCTTCAGAAGCAGAAAGTATGGATCCGCAACAAAGGCTGTTCTTACAGACTTGCTGGCATGCTATAGAAAATGCAGGATATAATGCAAAATCATTGGCAAATAGTAAATGTGGTGTTTTTGTAGGTTGTGGTCAAGGAGATTATCATCTATTATCGAAAGATTTACAAATAAGTGCCTATGGTTTTACTGGGGGCAATAATTCTATTTTGGCTGCACGTATATCCTATTTTCTTAATTTACAAGGACCTTGTTTAACGATTGATACTGCCTGTTCTTCATCACTGGTAGCTATAGCCAACGCATGTGATTCCTTAACACTGGGTAAGAGTGATCTTATACTTGCAGGAGGAGTGTATATAGGTGCCAGTTCAGATATGCACGTTAAGACTTCACAAATGGGTATGCTTTCTCCAGATGGTAAATGCCATACTTTTGATCAAAGGGCTAATGGGTTTGTGCCGGGTGAAGGTGTAGGGGTTGTTATGCTAAAACGACTGGAAGATGCAGAAAAAGATCAAGATAATATACTAGGTGTTATTCAGGGATGGGGTGTTAACCAGGATGGTAAAACCAATGGTATTACTGCTCCTAATGCAGAAGCGCAATCGAAGTTACAACAAGAGGTTTATGATACATATAAAATCGACCCAGCCTCTATTCAGTTAGTGGAAGCACATGGTACCGGTACAAAACTCGGTGATCCTATCGAGGTGGAAGCATTGGTAGAATCTTTTAAAAAATATACTCCGAAAAAAGAATATTGTGCTCTGGGATCTGTGAAGAGTAATATAGGACATTGCTTAATGGCTGCCGGAGTAGCTGGTATGATCAAACTTTTGATGTCGCTAAAACACAAAAAACTACCTCCGACAATTAATTTTGGAGAGTTAAACGAACATATAAGTCTGGAAAATAGCCCGTTTTATGTGAATACAGAGCTCAAAGACTGGGAAGTTGAAGAAGGGCAAAAACGTTTGGCTGCCATTAGTTCTTTTGGTTTTAGTGGGACCAATGCACATATGGTTGTAGCAGAATACCCGGTATCGTTCGAAGCAAATACTGCGATAAGAAATAGTGTTCAAAATACAGACTGTATTATTCCGCTATCTGCGAGAACTGAAGAGCAGTTGCAGGAAAAAGCTAGAGATCTATTAGATTATGTAAATAAAGAAAAAGCATCCCTGGATCTTGTACAGACTGCATACACCTTACAGATAGGTAGGGTAGAAATGGAACAACGCCTGGGGTTTGTAGCAAGTTCAATAGAGCAATTAGCTAAAAAATTAGAAGCTTATATTAAAGGTAGTCAGAGTATCGATAGCATTTTTATAGGAAAAGCAAAACGTAATGAAGATACTATTTCCTTATTTGTCCATGACTCAGACTTGCAAGAAACAGTTGACAAATGGATACAGCAGAAAAAGCTTTCTAACCTTGTCAATTTATGGGTTAAAGGATATAATCTGGATTGGAATAAGTTGTATGGTGATGCTAAGCCCAGACGTATTAATTTGCCGGTATATCCTTTTGCAAGAGAGCAATATTGGGTTGATGTCACAGAAACTAGTCATTACTTAACTCCAAATGGTTCAGATGTCTTATTACATCCTTTACTGCATAGAAACACTTCTGTTCTTCATGAGCAGCGTTATAGCTCAATATTTAGTGGAGAAGAATCTTTTTTAAATCAAGATCATGATAGTAGACTAAAAGTTTTACCTCAATTTACTTCTTTGGAAATGGCTCGTGCAGCCATAGAACATTCTTTACCATCACTACCAAAGGAAGGGATTATTGAGTTGAATAATATAGTATGGGCAGAACCAATGGTAGCTACTAAACATACAGAGTTTACTATTTCTTTATATGAAAAAAGTAATAGTCAAATTGATTATGAAATCTGCAGTCATTTAGAAAATGAAGAAATTATTCATAGCCAGGGAACTGCATATACTGGCAACTCATCAGTATCTGATAGACAAGATATAGAGAAGCTTAAAGCTCAGATGAAAAAAGGAGAACTAGGTATCGTTAATCCAGAAATTATAAATATATATCAGGAGGAAAATCAATTACTAGCTCAGTTAAGGTTATTAAATAATACAGTGCTCGATCAAAGTAGATTTGTACTTTTTCCAGTGATCATGAAGCATACGTTACAAGTTGCTAATTTCTTTTTGGATGACCATCAGCAAACAATTCCATTAAGCTTAAGATTCATACAAATAGTATCTGCTTGTACACAGGATATGTTTGTATCCGTTCGTTTTTCACAAAATCACCAACCTAACGATGAAACTTTTAGTTTGGATATTGATTTGTATGATGAGCAAGGTAATGTTTGTGTACAGATGAAAGAATTAGTATTAGGGATTAATGATCAAAAAAACATACAAGTAACTGATAGCGAAAATACAATCAGCTCAAGACAGGAGGAAATAGAGGAAGCAGTACAAACACTTTTTTTTAAGGAAGATTGGCAAGTCCAACCCTACACAGATACTCCATTAAGGTCAAACGATCAACAAACTATTATTTTTACAGATAGATATTTTGGTGAAAGATTAGCCGAAGAAAAGGAGAATCCATTATCCAAAGCCATTATTGTTGAGCAAGCAAATGTTTTTGAACAAGTAACACCAAAATCATATCAGTGTGGTTCTAATAACCCGGATGATATTGGCACAATACTTAATCAGGCTACTTCTGAAAAAAATAAACCTGTCCATATCATTTACACTTGGGCAAAAGATCAGGGTGAAAAAGGGGTTCACATGTTGTTTGATTTATTTAAAACTATTAAATCATCAAAATCCTTAGTAACTCATGTAACGCTTGTTGGGCACTATAACCTTTCAGAAGTAAGCACTTGTTGGGATTATTCCTGGATTGGTTTTGAACGATCCTTAAAACTACTACTACCAAATATTCAATTATCCTTACTTTATACAGATAAAGCTTCATATACACCTAAGCAGTTGTTAGATGCATCACAGCATAACGGAGTATTGTGGTATAAGAATGGAAAAAGATATATACTATCATTACAATCATGTAAAATCAATAAAACAACCAAAGAATCTGTACTTAAGCAAAAAGGAAGTTATTTAATTACAGGGGGTTGTGGTAGTTTAGGGCTGCAGTTTGCGCATTATCTGGCAAAAAACTACAATGCAAACCTTATATTGGTAGGTAGACGTCAGGTAAATTCTGATATTGAGGAAGAAATTAATACGTTAAGAGAGTCTGGTACTGGAGAAATACACTATAAATCTCTTGATGTTAGTGACAAAAAAGCATTACTTGCTTTAAAATCAGAGTTATCTTTTAACCTCTCAGGTATTATTCATGCGGCAGGTGTAGAATCCTCAGAACCTTTTTACAATAGGTCAACACAAGATATCAATACAGTCCTTCGTCCAAAATCCATTGGTTCTGTGTTATTAGATGAGGTATTCGACCAACCTTCACTAGATTTTATCTGTTACTTTTCATCTGTATCCGCTTTACTAGGTGATTTTGGTTCGTGCGATTATGCAGTAGCCAGTCGTTTTCAAATGGCGTATAGTCAATATCGTGAGCAAAAAGAATCACATAATGGAAAAACAGTAGTGATCAACTGGCCATTATGGCAGGAAGGTAGTATGGGTACCAGCGATTCAGAGCAGACCTCATTTTACTTAAAAAGTAGTGGGCAAGAACCATTACAAACATCAAACGGGATAAATCTTTGGGATGACCTTTTGGGATCCGATAGTACGCAAACATTCGTAATTCTCGGCAAACCATCCCGCATGGAGCAGATGTTGAATCGATTATATCAAACCGGGTTGGCTATAAATGTCGAAATCACCTCGGATAAGGCAATAGGTATAGCTGATAAAGGGTGGAAACCTCAATATCAAGGTTTATCATTGAAGGAATGTATTACATCTGATATAAAACAACAGGTGTCCATAGTAACAAAAATCAATCAAAACCAACTAAATACCACCGAAAATCTAACGGATTACGGCTTTGATTCTATTAGTCTAAGCAAATTTGCAAGAATACTAACCGTTCATTTCGGGTTAGAAATAACACCAGCAATATTTTTTAGTGCTACTACGATTAGCAAGTTGAGCGATTATTTTCTGCAAGAGTATTCTACGCATTTGGAGAGCTTTTATAATCCGCCCAAAACCCTTGATAGAACCAATAAAAGAAAAACAAATACAGTTACGTTAAAAAGTATTAAACTATCAGATTACCGTTTTACCTCTCGGGTTAATGCAGAACTCCCTGTTGCACTTAATAAGGAGCCTATTGCTGTTGTAGGTATGTCCGGGCGTTTTCCAAAAGCTCAAACAGTAGATCAATTTTGGGCATTGCTTGCAGAAGGTAAAGATGCGGTTACCGAAATACCTTCTACCAGATGGGACTGGCATACTCAATTTACTGTTGCTGGCGATCCCAATAATAAAATAACGACGAACAAAGGAGGCTTTATTCATGGTGTAGATGAATTTGATCCGTTATTTTTCGAAATCTCACCAAAGGAAGCCGAAAACATGGATCCTGCCGAGCGTCTGCTCCTTATGGAAACATATAAGGCAATAGAAGATGCAAGAATATCTCCCAATGATATCAGAGGTAAAAAGGTAGGTGTTTTTGTGGGAATGGAAGAAGGACAATATGACGGGATTACAAAACAAAAAGGCATTACTACCAGTGGTAATGCTATGATAAGTTCACGACTTTCTTACTTCCTCGACTTGCATGGGCCAGCCATTGCAACAAATACAGCATGTTCTTCTGGATTGGTAGCTCTGCATCAGGCGGTTTCAAGTTTGCGTCAGGGCGAATGTGAAACAGCAATAGTAGCAGGTATTTCATTACTCCTTTCACCAGAGAATTATGTAATGATGAGTGAGGCAGGAATGCTCTCAGAAGATGGTCATTGCCATTCTTTCTCAAAAAAGGCAAACGGTATTGGAGTAGGAGAATCTGTTGTAGTATTAATGTTAAAACCATTATCTGTCGCAATAGCAGAAGAAGATTCAATTTACGGAACCATCAAAGGTAGTGGTATTAACTTCGATGGTAAAACAAATGGAGTTACTGCTCCTAATGGAGAAAGACAAGCAGAATTAATAGAAAAAGTTTACACAGATTACCAAATCGATACCAACGACCTGTCCTATATTGTAACTCATGGTACAGGGACAAAACTTGGTGATCCTGTTGAAATAAACGCTTTGGTTAGGGCTTTTAAAAGGCTAAAGGATAATCAAAAATCAGATACTAAACGCGAACATTGTGCTTTAACAAGTTGCAAAAGTAACGTAGGACATACATTAGCAGCCTCAGGATTAGTTAGTGTGGTTAATTTGTTGAAGGCGATGCAATACCGTCAAATTCCGGCAAGCCTAAACTGCGAAGAGGAAAACGATTATATTACATGGAAGGATAGTCCGTTTTTTATCAATAAAAAAAACCGTGAGTGGAATAAAGAAGAAGGCAAACCGTATATGGGAGCTGTAAGTTCCTTTGGGCGAAGTGGTACAAATGCTCATGTCGTTATAGAAGAATATCAGGAACCCGTAGATAAAGTACAGTCTATTCCCGTAACCCCTCAGGATGACAAAGTAATTATTCTTATTTCTGCAAGAACTGAAGAACAATTGCAACAAAAAGCTCATGATTTATTTAATCATATTATATCACCATCACAGAAGACTATTCAACTAAATGACTTGGCTTACAGCCTTCAGGTATGTAAAGAAGAGTTTGAAGAACGTCTAGGGTTTTTGGTAGGCTCTATTGCTCAGTTAAGTGAAAAACTTCAAGCGTATCTTGATGGAGTAGAAGATATGGAAGATACCTATAAAGGCAAAGCAAAACGTAATCAACAAGATATTGCGATCCTCAATAATGATGATGACATGAAAGAGGCGATAGATAAATGGATCGCTCGTAAAAAACTTTCTAAATTATTGGAGTTATGGGTTAAAGGTCTGACTATCGATTGGAAGAAATTTTATAGCAATAGTAAACCCAAACGTATCGCTTTGCCTGCTTATCCATTTGCAAAAGACCGCTATTGGATACATACAACGACAAAAGATCCGCTAACAGTATCAAAAAGTTTTTTAAATAAACTTCATCCATTAGTACATCAAAATACATCAGACCTCATTCAGCAAAGCTATAGTTCTACTTTTAGAGGAAACGAATTCTTTTTAGAAGACCATGAATATAGCGGACATAAAGTGTTGCCAGCAGCCATTTATTTAGAAATGGCAAGAGCAGCAGTTGAAATGGCGATGCCAATAACAGAAGGATCGGTAATTATGAAGATGTATGATTTAGAATGGGCAGAACCGTGCGTTATAAATGAGGATAAAAATATTAAGACAGTATTATCAGCACAAGAGGATAACCAAATAAGTTATGAAATTCTTAGTTATGAAAACGATGCAGAATCGTTTCATTTTCAAGGAAATGTGGTTTTTGATGTAGAGTCGAGCATTCCAAAATTAGATCTTCAGGAGCTGATGAAACAAATGAGTGAAGATTTGGTACAAGTATCTGATCTATATAAAGTGTTAAACAATATAGGTATAAGTTATGGGCATTCACTTCAGGCATTAAAAGAAGTATACCAAGGAAATCAACAGTTGCTGGTAAGGCTTAAAACACCATCTGCTGGGCAAGACAATTATGTGTTGCATCCCGGTATAATAGATAGTGTATTGCAAGCAAGTATGGTTTTAATGGAAAATAAAGAACCTTTAGTGCCAATAGCTTTAGAATCTTTAACCGTTGTGACGACCTGTGTTGAAGAAATGTTTGCGTGGGTACGATTTTCACAAAGAACTCCTTTGGATAAAGAGGGTATTAAACTCGATATTGATCTGTGTGATTTGCAGGGTAATATTGTAGTAATAATGAAAGGTTTGGAACTCGAATATTTTCGTAACGTTCCTGTTATAATTGCACCAAAAGAAATTACAACAACAACACCTCAGTTATGGGATAAAGTAAGTTACCTGACGAAGTGGGAAGAACAACCGATACGGACAAAAAATACTATTATTTCTCATAAAACCGTATTAATTGTTTGTAGTAGTGTCACTTTAGGGTTTGAAGAAGAAATTCAGGAATATTACAAGCAGAATAAGGATATAAAAACATTTCTGATCAGAATAGCAGATAAAACAGAGCAGGTGTCTGATACAGAGTGGTTATGTGGCTTAAATGATCCTGAGGGATTTCAAAACTGTTTACAAGATATTAAGGATATAGATACATTATATTTTCTATCCATGGCAGGGTCAAATTTAGATTCGAACGTATTACAAGAATTGGAGCAAAGCTATGAAAGAAATGAAATTCAATTTTTGCGCCTGATTAAATCTCTTAAGCAAGGGAATAAGATAAAAGATAATATCGAGTCTTATGTGTTAACGGTAGATACGTGTTCAATCAATACAAAACCTAATCATTTTATAGGAGCAGGTATTACTGGTTTGGCTTATTCTTTAGCCCAAGGTAATTATCAGTTCCGTGTAAGAAACTTAGATATATCTTCAGAAGACTTAAAAACACCAGAAGATCGTAAAAAATTATTAGAGAATATACTTCAGGAAGCACCGACAGATAGAGGAGAGTTATTTAAAATTCAATCAGGAAAGCGGTATCGTCAAATTCAGTATAAATTAAACTGGGATACAGATACGCATTCGACTATTCGTGAGAAGGGGACATATATTATTGTAGGAGGAAGCGGTACTGTAGGTAAGATTATGACACGTAATTTAATCAAAAAGTACAAAGCTAATGTAGTGTGGTTAGGAAGAAGTACAGAAACCTCTGAGAAAGTACAGACAGCTTTGCAACTGTTTGAAGAATTTAGTGAAAAACTACTCTACATACAGGCAGATGCAACAAATTTAGATTCTATGCAACAAGCAGTAGCATCTATTAAACAAAAATATTCCAATATAAATGGAGCCATTTTTGCAGGAATGGTCTTTAACTTCGAAAATTCAGTAGACCAAACTACAGAAAGAGAATTCAGATCAATTTTTGATTTAAAAGCTAAGGGAAGTTGGGTATTCTACCATGCTCTAAAAGCAGAACCCCTTGATTTTATGTGTTACTTCTCTTCGGGGCAAGCGTATTCTTTTTCTGGAGCGTCGAAACTCTCAGCGTATGCTAGTGGTATTACATATTCAGATAGTTTTGTTCGTTCCATTCAAAAACACGCTGATTTTCCAGTAGGAATTATCAATTGGGGATTTTGGAAATCTACCATAGAAACCATTACAGAAAGAGATAACGAAGTTGCGGTAGGAAATTTTGACGCTCTGGAAGATAATGAAGGATTCAAATGTTTTGAGCAGTTTGTTCATGAACTCCAGAAAGGAAGGGTTCATCAGGTTTTATGTATGAAAGCATCAAAACATATTGAAACTCTGATGAATTGTAATGATGAAGAGCAGATTTCTCTTACTGGTATGCCAATGTCGTCTTCAATATCCTTATCAGAAAGTATAATTGAAATTCCGCATAAAAAGATTAAAGAACTAAGACGCAGGGAAGAAACGAGTGAGCTAGAAGACTGGATCACGCAATTATTGTTCTGTCAGATAGATCGATTAGTAAAGTTAGGTAGTAGTGAACAAAAAAACCTAAAAGTATCGGATCTTCATAAACAATGTAGAATTTTAGATAAATATATCCCCTGGTGGGAGGTTTGTCTCGATAAGCTTCGCCAAAATAATTATATTCAATGGGAAGCAGACACTATTATCGATTGGAAAAAGGTAGATAACAAAACGATTTGGGAAAAATGGCAAGTAGAAAAACAAAAATATTTACAAGATCCGGATCGTAAAGCATGGGTGGCACTTGTAAATGATTGTTTAGAAAAGTTACCAGAAATCCTACAAGGCGATATTCTTGCTACAGATGTTATATTTCCGGATTCTTCTATGGAAAAAGTGGAAGGAGTATACAAAAACAATCTGATGTCAGATATGTTTAATGAGGTTGTAGCAAATGCTGTTGTTGCTTACGTTCAGCAAAGAGTACAAGCAGACCCAAAAGCACGTTTAAGGATTCTGGAGATTGGGGCAGGCACAGGAGGTACATCTTCGATTGTTTTTGCAAGTTTGCAACCCTTTAAGGAGTCTATCGATACATATTGCTACACAGATCTCTCAAAAGCATTCCTTTTTCATGCAGAAAAAAATTATGCTCCTGATAATCCTTATATACAATATCAACTACTAGATATTGAAAAACCTATAGAAGATCAGGGTATTGAAGTTGGAACCTATGATCTTGTGATTGCAGCCAATGTATTACATGCTACAAAAGATATAAGATATACCATTCAGAATGCAAAAACTACCCTGCATCAAAATGGATATTTATTAATTAATGAATTAAGTACTCCGGCACTATTTAATCATTTAACATTTGGGTTGTTAGATGGATGGTGGCTTTTTAAAGATGCAGATCTTCGAATGCCGGGGAGTCCGGGGTTATATCCTGTTGGTTGGCAACAAATTCTTGAGGAAGAAGGATTTCCTTCAGTATTGTTCCCTGCAAAAGAAGCACATATTCTCGGACAACAAATAATATTTGCACAAAGCGATGGAGTAGTAAGACAAAAAATATCAGTAGAAAAAGAAGAGAAAATAACTCTGCCAGTTTCAACAATTGTGAAAAATAAAACTGTTCAGTTACAAAAACAGAACAATGTTGAATTACAGAAATCAAACATTGTATCACAACCTTCACAAAAAGTACAAGAATATATTCGTACTCAAATATTAAATAGCTTGTCAGAATCTTTAAAAATATCTTCAGAAAGTATCGATCCGGATATTGCGTTTTCAGATTATGGTATTGATTCAATTCTGGGAGTAAGCTTTATAAAACAAATCAATGAGTCGCTTTCTGTTTCGCTCAATACAGCAGTTATTTTTGAACATTCATCTGTACATCGTTTAAGCAAATATGTAATGAGTTCTTATAAATCCCAAATAGAACTCAATATGGTACCGCATCTGGATAATACGATTATTACAAATGAGGATCCGGTACCAAATATACAGGAACAAAATACAAATGGTAAAGTAAGTAGGTTACCTCAAAATAGATTTACTTTTAGAAACGAACCCTTATCAAGAAGGTTTTCTGGAAAAAAAGAAGTCGACAGATCAGAGATTGCAGTAGTAGGAATATCTGGAATGTTCCCGAAAGCGGATAATATTGAAAAATTTTGGCAGAATTTAGAGCAAGGAGTTGATGGAGTTGAAGAACTTCCTAATCGTTACTTAGACAAGAAAAACTACTTCAGTTCTCAAAAGCAACCAGGTAAAACTCGTTGTAAATGGGGTGGAATAGTAGAAGATAGAGATTGTTTTGATCCTTTATTTTTCAACATTTCTCCAAAAGAAGCAGAGTCCATGAATCCCCATCAACGATTGATTTTACAGGAAAGCTGGAACGCTATCGAAAATGCGGGATATAATCCTAGGGAGTTTTCTGGATCTCAGACAGGCATATATATAGGGGCAGAGCCCACAGGCTATTCAGGAGAAACTTTTACAGGCTACTCAGATGCCATTATAGCTTCTCGATTATCCTATATTTTAAATTTGAATGGGCCTTCTTTTGTTGTTAATACAGGTTGTTCTTCTTCAGCAGTAGCTCTTCATTTGGCTTGTGAAAGTTTAAGAAATAAAGAAACAGACATGGCTTTGGCAGGAGGAATTAATGCCTGTTTAGAACAAGATATGTTAGTCCGTTTAGATGAAATAGGAATGGTATCTCCCAGTGGTCGTTGTTTCACTTTTGATCAAAATGCAGATGGTACTATTATGTCAGAGGGAGTTGGTATAGTTGTGTTGAAACGTTTGGAGGATGCTATGGAATCGGGAGATAAAATTTACGGACTTATTTCTGGATCGGGTATTAATCAAGATGGAGCAAGTAATGGGATTACAGCACCTAACGGAGCTGCTCAGGAAAAGCTTATTGTGGATACGTATAATAAATTTAAAATAGATCCAGAGAAAATCAGCTATGTTGAAGCACATGGTACAGGAACGAAACTAGGAGATCCCGTAGAAACAAATGCTTTAGTAAGAGCTTTTAAGACTTTTACTAAAAATAAAGAATTTTGTGCCGTTGGTAGTGCCAAATCATACATCGGTCATACTGCAGCTGCAGCAGGCGTTATAGGATTGATAAAAGTCTTATTATCCCTTCAACATAACAAGATACCTAAGTTACTAAATTTCAAAACCATTAACCCTTTGATAGAATTTAAGGACTCTCCTTTTTACATCAATACAGATGTACAGGATTGGAAACCATCAAAAGATACACCTCGTATGGCAGCGATTAACTCTTTTGGACATAGTGGAACCAATGCACATTTGGTGGTTAAAGAATATATACAACCTAAGAATACTCCGGTTTCTAAAAGAATACATCCGGTAATAATACCGCTTTCGGCAAAAACATCAGAGCAGTTGCTACAAAAAGTTATGGGTCTTTTAGAATTTATTAATGTACAGAAGGACAGCTCGGTGTCATCAGAAGAAACCCTTGATTTGGTAGAAATGGGGTATACTTTACAGGTAGGCAGGGAAGCTATGGAAGAACGTTTAGGCTTTATTGTAAACTCAGTAGAAGATCTCGAAAAAAAGCTTCACAAGTATAGTAATGGAGAGCGTAATATAGAAAACACATGGATAGGACATGGTAAGCCAAATAAAGATATTCAAACTTTATTTAGTGGAGATGTTGATTTACAGGAAATTATTGATAAATGGATAGTCGAAAACAAATTAAATAGCCTTATAGATCTATGGGTAAAAGGAGTTGATCTGGATTGGGGTAAATTATATGCAGAAGTTAAGCCTAATCGGATTCATTTACCATCATATCCGTTTGCAAAAGAACGTTACTGGTTCCATAAATCTAAAAACAAGGAGCTTACGAAGAAAGAAAGTGTTCTTTCCTCAGTAATTCATCCGTTATTACATCAAAACACTTCAGACTTAAACCAACAAAACTATACTACTAATTTTAATGGAGAAGAATTCTTTTTGAAGAATCATCAAGTAAATAAACATAAAGTTTTACCTGCAGTAGCTTATTTAGAAATGGCTCAGGTTGCTGTAAATAAAGCACTGCCTGTACAGGAAGAGCCATTCATTTTAGAACTGAAAAATGTAGTATGGTTACAGCCTGTTGTTGTGACAGAATATAAACAGGTTTCTATAGTCTTATTCGAAAATGACGAAGATGATAGTGCTATCAAAAAAATTGATTTTGAGATCTACAGTACAAACAATGAAACAGATAGTCAGAATGAGGAAGTGATACATTGTCAAGGGCAGGCAATCCTCAAAAGGAAAGAAGCAATCAATAAACTTGATATAGATCAGCTTAGAGAAGAAATGCAGTATAGTAGTATAGAACCCTATACGGTTTATAATTCTTTTAAACAGATGGGACTTGATTATGGCCCGGCTCATCAAGGCGTAACTGCGATATATATGGGAGAAGATCAACTCCTTTCGCATCTTAGCTTACCACTAGTTGTGGAGGCTAGCCAGAATGATTTTACACTGCATCCTAGTTTGATAGATTGTGCGCTTCAGTCCTGTATTAGTTTAATGGTTGATTTAGATAATTTACCATTTCAACCATTACTTCCTTTTGCTTTGGAATCTGTACGTATACTCTCTGCTTGTACCAAAGAAATGTTTGTTTGGGCACGCTATGTTAAAGGAAGCAAACCTGGAGATAAGCTTATTAAACTCGACCTTGATCTATGCGATCAGGAAGGGAATATTTGCGTCCAGATGCACGGATTTTCATCTCGGACTTTGGAAGGAGAAATTGGGATTATATCTCAAAACAATTTGAATGATCGCCCCTATGATGATGATTTTTACAACAATATAATTGAGAAAATTTTAAATAATGAAATCTCAGTGGAGGAAGCTGCGAAGTTAAATTGACCTTAAACACATGAAATTACAATTAAAAAAAATATATCAAGATGTTTTCAGCGGCAAGCTCACACAAAAAGAAGCTCTGGAAAAAATTAAGGTTATCAAACAACAAGAACAAACTAAGACTACAGGGGCACTGCTTTCTAATCAAGTATGGGAAGCTGCTTCCTTAGCGGTAGCCTCTGAGAATACGTCAGATTATGTTCAACGACATATTATTCTGTGTGAAATGCCTCAAATTAAAGAAGAAGAAGTTAAGGCATCTTTTCCCGATAGTGAGGTTTTAGTTTTGCAAGCAGATCCGCAACAAAATATCGCAAATAGATACAGTAGTTATGCCCTTATTTGTTTCGATTACCTGCGTACTCTGCTTACCAATAAGGTTCAGGGTAAAATATTAGTACAAATAGTAACAGGTAACAGTACAGAACAGGCTGTTTTTGCAGGTCTTTCAGGTTTATTAAAAACAGCTGGTTTGGAGAACCCAAAACTAGTAGGTCAGGTTATTATTACCCATCCAGAGGTAGAAGCAAATACACTTTGCATACAATTAGAAGAAAGCCAAACCATGTTTTTGGATCCTGTTATCAAATATGAGCAGGATATTCGGTATGTTTTAAGAAATAAAGAGATACCAGCAACTCATAGCGATCCAAAGATCGCATTCAAAGATCATGGAGTATACCTTATCACAGGAGGTATGGGAGGTTTAGGGCTTTTATTCGCAAAAGAGATTCTTAAACAAACAACGCATTCTCGGATTATTTTAACAGGTCGCTCTGTATTAACCTCGGAAAAGAAAGCAGTTCTGGATGCATTGCCAGTACGAAATAGTAGGGTAGAATATCATCCATTAGATCTAAACAATTTGGTTCAGGTAAGCACTTTGATTTCTTCTATAGGCGATGGAGGTAAGCAAATTAATGGTATCCTTCATTGTGCGGGGATGACCTCGGATAATTTTATTATTAAAAAGACCAATGATGAATTTGGTAAAGTTCTAACACCAAAAGTTTCAGGGACATTTAATCTGGATTTAGCGAGTAAGGATTTGGATTTGGATTTTATGGTATTATTTTCTTCGGTAGCCTCCTTATTAGGTAATGTAGGTCAGGCAGATTATGCCGTAGCCAATGGATTTATGGATTGGTTTTCTGTATATCGCAATGGATTAGTTTCTTCAGGTGATCGACAAGGGCATACCGTATCCATCAACTGGCCATTATGGCAAGAAGGAGGCATGCAAATAGATCAAAAAAATCAAGAGGCATTGCGTAAAACTTTTGGAATGTATCCCATGCCTAAAACTACTGGAATGTATGCATTTTATCGTAGTCTGGAGTTGGGACAAAGTCAGGCTTTAATTATGGAAGGGGATGTAGCACAAATGCGTCAATCACTTCTCGAAGATCAAAAAATACAGAAACAAAGAATACCAACACCATTCAATGAGGAGCAGAAAATTGCTTTAAAAGGGAGTTCTGAAAGCTATGAAGAGAAAATTGAGGGATATTTATGTAAGCAGTTTGCAACAGTATTAAGACTCACTTCTCATAAAATAGATCCTCAGGAACCACTAGAGAAATATGGAATTGATTCTATAATGGCGATGAGTCTTACAGACCAACTGGAAAAAACCTTTGGTTCCTTACCTAAAACTCTATTTTTCGAATATCAAACTATTCGTGAACTTTCAGAATACTTTATTAAGTCTCATGCTTTGCAGCTATCCAAACTTTTTACGAATAAAGAGAATAGTCAACAAAAAATAATTGAAGAACGACCAGAACCTCCAATAAGAAATATCAATAAAAAAGGTCTAATTCGTAAGCGAAAAAGCATTACTTCAAAAAACACAACCAATGCAACTGAGACAGATCCAATCGCTATAATAGGCTTAAGTGGTCGTTACCCGGAGTCTGTTAATATAGAAGCCTACTGGGATAACCTTCGTGCAGGTAAAGATTGTATCACCGAAGTACCCAAAGAACGTTGGGACTGGCGGGAATACTATAGTGAGGATCGTACCAAGAGTGGCCATCATTACAGTAAATGGGGTGGTTTTATAGAAGGGGTGGATGAGTTTGATCCAAGGTTTTTTAATATTTCTCCACGGGAAGCAAAATCGATAGATCCCCAGGAGCGTTTGTTTTTGCAACATAGTTGGATGGCAGTAGAAGATGCGGGATATACCCGGGCAAGCCTTCAAATACCACATGGGGATATGGCTGGTCAGGTAGGTGTATATGCAGGGGTGATGTATAGTGAATACCAATTATTTGGGGCAGAAGCTAGTATGCGTGGTGATCGCAAAGGGGTTTCTGGTAGCTATGCCAGCATAGCGAACCGGGTATCTTACTTTTTAAATTTGCATGGTCCCAGTATGACATTGGATACGATGTGTTCTTCTTCTTTAACGGCAATACATCTTGCCTGTCAGGATTTAAAGGAAGGCCGTACCGATTTAGGTATTGCCGGAGGGGTGAATGTTAGTGTCCATCCCAATAAATATTTAATGCTTAGTTCTGGTCAGTTTATCTCCAGTGCTGGTCATTGTCAAAGTTTTGGAGAAGGTGGTGATGGCTATATTCCAGGGGAAGGCGTTGGCGTTGTTGTATTAAAAAGGTTATCAGAAGCCAAAAGAGACGGGAACCATATTTATGGAGTCATAAAAGGAAGTTCCTTGAACCATGGCGGTAAGACCAATGGGTATAGTGTTCCTAATCCAAAAGCTCAGGCGAGTGCTATCACGCATGCCTTGCAGGAATCCGGGACCGATCCTCGCCATATTAGTTATATAGAGGCCCACGGTACGGGCACAAAACTGGGAGATCCCATTGAGATAGCAGCCCTTTCCAAAGCTTTTCATAAAGAAGGTCAGGATACGGGGTATTGCCTATTGGGTTCTGCCAAGTCCAATATTGGTCACTGTGAATCCGCTGCAGGTATTGCAGGAGTTACCAAAATATTGTTGCAAATGCAACACCGTCAGATCGTTCCTTCGTTACACTCCACCCGACTAAACCCTCACATTGATTTTGAGAAAACCCCTTTTATAGTAAACCAGAGCTTAACAGATTGGGACCGACCAGTAGTTGCCGGGAAGACTCTGTCACGAATAGCAGGAATCTCCTCTTTTGGAGCAGGAGGCTCTAATGCCCATATCATTATAGAGGAATATGTAGAAACCACTTCCGTTCCTTCTGATACGGAATCCGGAGATAGTGTTGCGATCCTTTTATCTGCCAGAACGGGAGAACAATTGGAGCAAAAAGCTCATGATTTATTGCGTTTTCTCAAGAGATCAAAGGAAGAAGGGCATTCTTTGGATCTTTTTGCAATGGGGTATACCCTACAAGTAGGCAGGGAAGCAATGGATGTACGTTTGGGTCTTTTGACAGATTCTGTAGTTGATTTATCAGAAAAGCTGGAGGCGTATCTGGGAGGCGAAAAAAATAACAAAGCCTTTTATCAAGGACAAGTAAAAGATAAAGAATCTGTTTTATCCCGTTTAGGAAGTGATACAGAAAGAAAGCAAACCGTAAATGACGGGCTATCGGATAAAAACACCTCCAAATTATTGGAGTTATGGGTAGCAGGACAGGATTTGGATTGGAAGGAATTATACAAAGGTCAGTACCCTAAATTTATTAGTCTGCCTGGTTATCCCTTTGCCAAAGAGCGGTATTGGATCGCTGTTTCAGAGAAAACCAATACGGTATCCAATGCAGGATCCGGATCTGTTTTACACCCGTTGTTACATAAAAACGCATCAGATTTCGAAGAGCAACGTTATAGTTCGACCTTTAGCGGAGGGGAGTTTTTTATATCGGATTATAAATTAGGGGCCGATCCGGGTTCGGAACCAAAAGTACTTCCAGTAGTTGCGTATTTAGAGATGGCTCATGCTGCAATTACAGAAGCCTTAGCATCGCAGGAGGAACCTTATATTTTGGAGTTGCAGGATATTGTTTGGGCAGATCCGGTACAGATTACAGAAAACATCCCGGTGCATATAGCCCTTTTAGCACAGACCAAACAAGAATTTGCTTTTGAGGTGTATAGTACAGATACAGATAAAGAGCTAGTACATTGTCAGGGATATGTTACTGTTAAGGCATCCTCTTTAAAAAGAGTTCTTGATCTCACAGATTTAAAGAGACAAACAAGAGCAGGAGAGGAAAACTCTGCTACTATATATAATTTTTTCACCAGAAT
Source organism: Aquimarina sp. (assembly GCF_977115655.1). Taxonomy (NCBI): domain Bacteria; kingdom Pseudomonadati; phylum Bacteroidota; class Flavobacteriia; order Flavobacteriales; family Flavobacteriaceae; genus Aquimarina; species Aquimarina sp. The sequence goes on along the minus strand of NZ_CDSBKO010000006.1, from coordinate 87,288 downwards.
GGGGTGCTCTTATGGTGCTTCCTATCAAGGAATAAGCACGATTCATTTGGGAGATAGGCAACTATTGGCAGAGTTAGAAGTACCAGAAGTTGTTGTATCAAGTTTACAAGACTATGTCTTGCACCCCGGTATAGTAGAGAGTGGTTTTCAAGCAGGTATCGTTTTACTGGGAGGAGATATCCACCAGGCTTCGGTTCGATCGATGGTATTGGATGGATTGGATAGCGTACAGGTTTTAGGAGCATGCACCCAGAAAATGTTTGCCTGGGTTCGTTATAGTGCAGATACGGATTTGGATACCAAACTGGATATAGACCTTTGTGATTCTAAGGGGCATATATGTGTGGAGCTACGCGGTGCTTATTACAAGGAAGAAACTTTTAGCCCTGTAGAACAAGAAAGTTATGCGCAGGTAGCATCACCAAAGCAACTAGAGGTAGAAGAAAAAGAAGAACCGAAAGAATCCCCCAAAGAAATCTATATACCATTAACAAATAGTAACAAAGCAGATACATTTCATACAGGAGAAAAAGAAGTTTCTACAGAGATTCCTTTGCAAAAGCCCTCTGGTATTTTACTGGTTTCCCCAGAAGAGTTACAAGCAGCAGAAGGGCAACAAGAAGTTCCTGTTTTAAAATTACAAGTAGGTCTTTCCAGTACGAAGGCAAATACTTTAGGAGAAACCCATGTTCCTGTTGGGGTTTCTTATGTACGATTATTGGATCATGGCAATGGGATGTATTCGATACGTATAGATTGCAGAACTAATGAGAATACACTTTCAAAAGAAGTTATCAACCAACTGGTAGAAGCCCTTGAATTTGTACAAAAAATATCCTCTTTAAAAGTTTTAATGTTGAAGGGAAGCGGTAGTGTTTTCTTACAAGGAGATCGGGAGGCATATAATGAAGCAGTTCTACAAAATCTGTATGTGGCCATATCGAGTTTTCCTTATCCCTTAGTTTCTGTTATGCAGGGAGACGCTACAGGAGCAGGCTTTTTGATAGGAGCCCTAAGTGATTTTATGATATGCAGCAAAGAAAGTACGTATGGGTATAGCGATCTTGATGCAGGGATGTTTGCCTCTGTAGAAGAAGAAGCCTTGTTTAAAGAACGCTTTGGAGAAGCTTTGACCTTAGATTTGTTATACCAATCGAGAGTATTACAAGGAAAAGAGATGGAGCAAAAGGGTTGGAGCTTTCCAGTTCTTGCCTCAGAACAGGTAGAGGAGTATGCAGAACAACTAGCAGTATCCCTTTCAAAGAAATCCCAAACTGCACTACGTTTGCTAAAGCAGCATTTAGGGCGTCATATATTAAAATACACAAAAAAATTAAAGACAGTTGAAGCAGTAAGAGAAGAAAGTAACTCCAAAGTTAGTACCGTTAAGATTACTTGTTCTTCGAAATATTTGAAGTTAGAAAATACAGCCTCCCATATACTAACGATCCAAATAAGTACAGGCAAAAAACCATATACACTTACAGACCTGATTTCAGGTTTTACAGATATTTTTAATCAGGTTGCAAAAAGCAAGTATTATAAAGCAATTGTACTTACCAGTGATGGATCAGAATTCATTTCGGTATCCGATAGAGACACTTCGGTAGAAGAGGTCTTGAGGATTCAGGATTTGATCTATGGATTCCCAATTCCTGTGATAGCGGCTATTAGATCCGATGCAAAAGATATCTCGCTATGGATCGCCCAGTCTTGTGATGGATGTATCTACCAAACAGAGGGGAAGTATTCTGCAAGCAAGCTTTTAGAAAGACCAGAATTAGCCAAACGAGCAGCTATGGTTTTTGCAGATCGCCTAAGTCCGTATGTTTGCAAGGAACTCCTTTTAAGAGGAAAAACATATACAGGAGCAGAGTTACAACAGCAACTAGGAGCTGTAACGGTAGCAGCCAAGGCAGAGGTATTGGCAAAAGCCAAGGAGTTGGCACAGCAATGGAGCAAGCTACCATTAGCCAGGGTAACATCCTGGAAGAAGGAACACGCTTTGCTGATCCAGGAAAAGATAGAACAGCTTCCGGTTTGGTTAGAAACCACAGCACCAACAGAGGTATCCTTTCCTAAGACCCCTACAGCGATAGCACTTCATACCCAAGTACTACGAGCAACTCTTTATCCAGAGGGTATTTTAGAGGTGAAGATGGAAGACAGAGATGCGAAGAACATGTTTTCCACGGCATTTTTAGAAGGGATCATCGAGGTTTTTCAACACATAGCAGCTACTCCTACCTATAAGGTAGTAGTATTAACAGGGTATGACACCTATTTTGCATCCGGAGGTACCAAAGAAAGCCTATTGGCGATTCAACAAGGAAAGGCCAAATTTACAGATACGAAGGTTTTTCAATTAGCTATGGAGTGTAAGATACCTGTCATAGCAGCGATGCAGGGACATGGTATCGGAGCAGGCTGGTCTTTGGGGATGTTTTCCGACTTTATTTTGTTTAGTGAACAGAGTCATTATGTAAGTCCTTATATGAATTATGGATTTACCCCCGGAGCTGCGGCTACCCTTGCATTTCCGGACAAAACGGGATATGATCTTGCCAGAGAGACTTTACTGACTGCGGTGGAATATTCAGGAAGAGAGTTACAAGAAAAAGGGCTTTATTACCCTGTATTCCCCCGGGAAGAATTGTTGTCTAAGGCATTTGATATTGCCAAAGAAATAGCAAAGCACTCCCGGGATAGCTTGATAGCGATCAAGGAACAACTCACCAAACACCTCAGAGATCAGTTAGAAGATACCTATCGTTTGGAACTGGAGATGCACGAAAAAACCTTTGTAGGCAAGACAGAAACCTTACAACAGATTGAACGTAATTTTTATAATGCAGCAACCGATACACAGACAAATACAATCCCAGAGCAAAATATACAGGACTATAAGACAGAAGGAGTAGTAGAAAGTAGGGATATCTTTTTGTCAGATATTATATCAAATCTTAAAAAGCTTTTAGCCCAAGAGTTACATTTAGAAGAAGAGGAAATAGATCCGGATAGCCAATTTGTAGATTTAGGACTGGATTCCATTGTAGGGGTCACCTTTATTCGTAAGATCAGTGATTTGTATAACATACCATTACAAGCTACGATTGTGTATAGTTATTCCACCCTTGCCAAGCTTAGTGCACATGTTAAGGAAGAAGCAGAAAAGCTAGGAGTATTAGTAAGTAAACCCGTTTATCAGGATCCAATAGATACCAGGAGTACCATATCAAAAATATCACAGAGTAGAGATATCTTTTTACCCGATATTATATCGAATCTTAAAAAGCTTTTAGCTCAGGAGTTACATTTAGAAGAAGAGGAGATCGACCAAGACAGCCAATTTGTGGATTTAGGATTGGATTCTATTGTAGGGGTGACCTTTATTCGTAAGGTTAGTGATGCCTATAGCATACCATTACAAGCTACGATTGTGTATAGTTATTCTACCCTTGCCAAACTTAGTGCGCATGTTCAGGAAGAAGCAGAAAAACTAGGCACCCTTGTAGGGGAGCAATCTACTTTTGAAGATAGGCAACAAAAGGTAATAGATAGAGGAGTTTCCAGAAAGGAAATAGAAAAGAAAAAGAAACTTATTTCCTGGCGGGATAGTTCAAAATCGGTAAGAATAGCATCTAAAAGTAAGAGGGGTACCTCATCGCAAGCTATTGCGGTAATAGGTATGGCGGGACAGTTTCCTGAGGCAAAAGATGTAGAGGAGTTTTGGCAAAATATAGCAGGAGGTAAAAACTGTATCAGAGAGGTTAGTAAAGATCGTTGGGATATAGATGAACATTACAGCGAAGGAGAAGTAGTCTCTGGAAAAACCTATAGTAAATGGATGGGAGCTTTGGAAGAATATGATCTTTTTGATCCTATGTTCTTTACGATTTCTCCGGTGGAAGCAGAAAGTATGGATCCACAACAACGTTTGTTTTTACAAAGCTGTTGGCATACTATAGAAAATGCAGGATATAGCCCGGGTGCATTATCGGGTAGTAAATGTGGGGTATATGTTGGATGTGCTTATGGAGACTATCAAATGTTATCGAGAGAGCAGCAACTAAGCGCACAAGGTTTTACTGGTAGTTCTACTTCAATATTAGCGGCACGAATTTCTTATTTTTTAAATTTACAAGGCCCTTGCATTTCTATCGATACGGCTTGTTCTTCCTCATTGGTGGCTATCGCCAATGCTTGCGATAGCTTGGTATCTGGTAGTATTGATTCAGCTTTAGCAGGAGGAGTTTATGTGATGTCAGGTCCGGATATGCATATAAAAACGGCACAGTCAGGTATGCTCTCTGCAGATGGTAGATGTTATACCTTCGATCAACGAGCCAATGGTTTTGTGCCAGGCGAAGGCGTTGGGGTAGTTATGCTAAAAAGACTCGAAGATGCAGAAAAGGATCAGGATACTATTCTTGGGGTTATTCAAGGTTGGGGTGTTAACCAGGATGGTAAAACAAACGGAATTACCGCACCAAACACAGAATCCCAAACACTTTTAGAACAACAGGTATATGATCAATTCGATATAGATCCTAATAATATTCAGTTAATAGAAACGCATGGTACTGGTACAAAGCTAGGAGATCCTATTGAGGTAGAAGGATTACGAAAATCTTTTAAAAAATATACCGAAGAAAAAGCATATTGCGCTTTAGGATCGGTAAAGAGTAATATCGGACATTGTTTAACGGCTGCGGGTGTTGCAGGATTTATTAAAGTACTTCAGGCTATAAAACACCAACAGTTGCCTCCAACAATTAACTTTGAAAAACTGAACGAACATATAGGATTAGAGGGGAGTCCGTTTTATGTGAATACAGAATTAAAAGATTGGAAGGTAGATGAAAATCAACCCCGTCAAGCCGCTATAAGTTCCTTTGGTTTTAGTGGCACTAATGCGCATTTGGTTTTGGGAGAGTATACTACTAAGAGAGCCATTAAAAACCCTGTTCAGGGGCTTACCCAAAACTCAGAACTAATGATTCCATTATCGGCAAAATCGGAGGAACAACTAAGGACAAAAGCTTCAGATTTGTTGAGATTTATTGAAAAAGAAGGCGATAGTCTTGATCTGGTAGAAATAGCGTATACGTTACAAGTAGGTAGGGAAGCCATGGAAGAACGACTTGGATTTATGGTGAGTAGTGTTTTTCAATTAGCAGAAAAACTTAAGATGTATGTCAAGCAAAAGAATACTATTAATGGGATCTATCAAGGGCATGTGAAACGTAATAAAGAAGGTTTGCGGATCATTAGTAATGATAATGAAATGAGAGAAGTTATCATCCAAAATTGGATATCTCAAAAGAAATTATCAAAATTACTGGATTTATGGGTAAAAGGTCTGGAGTTGGATTGGAACAAACTCTATGGAAACCAAAAACCTAAACGTATAAGCCTGCCTCTGTATCCATTTGCTAAAGAACGATATTGGATTGAAGCGACTCCAAATAAGCAGGATAAAGAAATAGAACAGACAGCGTCTGTTTTACATCCCTTATTACATGTGAATACTTCAGATTTTAGTAAACAAAGTTATAGTAGTACATTCAACGGAGAAGAATTTTTCTTAAAAGATCACCAGGTTTTTAATAAAAAAATTCTTCCTGGAGTAGCATATTTAGAAATGGTTCAAGTAGCTATTAAAAAAGCAATGCCTGCTCCTGTAGAACAGGCTATTCTGGAGCTGAACAATACTGCTTGGATTCAGCCTTTTGTTGTAGATCACAAAAAACAAATAAATACAACTTTACTCTTAGACGATTCAGACTTTACAGCAGACAAACAAATACATTATAAGGTATCCAGTTATAATGAAGGGGAAGAAATTATTCACTTTCAGGGTCAAGCAATGTTTGGTAGTCAACAAGTTCCAGAAAAACTAGATATACTAGGACTTAGAGACCAGATGATAAGAGGTAAGTTAGAGAAGAATGATATTTATACAGTTTTTAATCAAATGGAACTTTATTATGGACCTGCACACCAAGGTGTCGTAGCAATTTATAAAGGGGAGCAACAAGTGTTGGCAGATTTAATTTTACCAGCTATAGTTGAAACTGAAGAAAAAAGTTATCTGTTACATCCAAGTTTAATGGATAGTGCTCTGCAAGCATCTATTGGTTTATTTCAGGATTTGAATCAAATCTCACCACAACCATTACTTCCTTTTGCTTTGGAATCTGTACGTATTATTTCTGCTTGCACAAAAAATATGGTGGTATGGATTCGTTACTCACCAGAAAGTAACCCTGATAGCAGAATCACGAAACTGGATATAGATCTTTGTGATCGGGAAGGACATATATGTGTACAAATTAAGGGAATTGCTTTTCGTGTCATGGAAAACAATAACAGTCCTATAAATGCGAACGGTACATCAACTTTTAATGAGACCTATTATCAGAAACTTATTCAAAGTGTATTAAACAAAGAGCTTTCTGATGAAGAAGCTGTGGAATTAGTTTAAAAACTGAATTCTTGAGAAAAATTTAAAAGAAAAGATGAAGGAAAACTTAAAAAAAATATTTCAAGATGTTTCCAGCGGCAAGCTCACACAAAAAGAAGCTCTGGAAAAGATTAAGGTTATCAAACAACAGGAACAAGGTAAGACTACAAGGGCATTGCTTTCTAATCAAGTATGGGAAGCTACTTCTTTGAAGATAGCCTCTGAGAATACGCCAGAGTATGTTCAACAACATATTATTCTGTGTGAAATACCTCAAATTAAAGAAGAAGAAGTTAAGGCATCTTTTCCACATAGTAAGGTTTTAGTTTTACAATTAGATCCGCAACAAAATATCGCAAATAGATACAGTAGTTATGCCCTTATTTGTTTCGATTACCTGCGTACTCTGCTTACCAATAAGGTTCAGGGTAAAATATTAGTACAAATAGTAACAGGTAACAGTACAGAACAGGCTGTTTTTGCAGGTCTTTCAGGTTTATTAAAAACAGCTGGTTTGGAGAACCCAAAACTAGTAGGTCAGGTTATTATTACCCATCCAGAGGTAGAAGCAAATACACTTTGCATACAATTAGAAGAAAGCCAAACCATGTTTTTGGATCCTGTTATCAAATATGAGCAGGATATTCGGTATGTTTTAAGAAATAAAGAGATACCAGCAACTCATAGCGATCCAAAGATCGCATTCAAAGATCATGGAGTATACCTTATCACAGGAGGTATGGGAGGTTTAGGGCTTTTATTCGCAAAAGAGATTCTTAAACAAACAACGCATTCTCGGATTATTTTAACAGGTCGCTCTGTATTAACCTCGGAAAAGAAAGCAGTTCTGGATGCATTGCCAGTACGAAATAGTAGGGTAGAATATCATCCATTAGATCTAAACAATTTGGTTCAGGTAAGCACTTTGATTTCTTCTATAGGCGATGGAGGTAAGCAAATTAATGGTATCCTTCATTGTGCGGGGATGACCTCGGATAATTTTATTATTAAAAAGACCAATGATGAATTTGGTAAAGTTCTAACACCAAAAGTTTCAGGGACATTTAATCTGGATTTAGCGAGTAAGGATTTGGATTTGGATTTTATGGTATTATTTTCTTCGGTAGCCTCCTTATTAGGTAATGTAGGTCAGGCAGATTATGCCGTAGCCAATGGATTTATGGATTGGTTTTCTGTATATCGCAATGGATTAGTTTCTTCAGGTGATCGACAAGGGCATACCGTATCCATCAACTGGCCATTATGGCAAGAAGGAGGCATGCAAATAGATCAAAAAAATCAAGAAATACTCAAACAAACGATAGATGTGCAACCAATGGAAACAATCCTGGGGATGTATTCATTTTATCGTAGTCTGGAGTTCCCTCATAATCAGGTTTTGGTGATGAAAGGGAATGATTTATCGGACTTAGGCAATACTAAAAATATAGATCATGAGGTGAAAAAAGAACCTTTGTCTAATGATGTAGCTATAGATTCTCAAATAGTTTCAGATAATATGGATCTTTTCAAAAAAACAGAGGATTATTTATGTAAAGAATTCTCTTCATTATTAAAGTTGACTTCCCGAAAGATAGATCCTCAAGAGCCATTAGAGAAATATGGAATTGATTCTATATTAGCGATGAAGTTTACGAGCCAGTTAGAGAAAACCTTTGGATCTTTATCTAAAACCTTATTTTTTGAGTATCAGAATATCAGAGAGCTCACAGAGTACTTTGTAACTTCTCATCCAGCTCAATTAGCTGACCTTTTCAATACAAAACCAGATAATACAAATAATAAAAAGTCAAAAGATAAAGATATCCAGCCTCAGATTAACGATCAAATATGGCAGGAAATGATCTCAGGTAAGCGTTTTATTAATTCTCGCCCTTTTATTGATTTAACCAATTCTAAACCATCACCTAATACAGACCCCATTGCTATAGTAGGCTTAAGTGGTCGCTACCCAGAGTCTGTTAATATCGAAGCCTACTGGGATAATCTTCGTGCAGGTAAAGATTGTATCACCGAAGTACCCAAAGAACGTTGGGATTGGCGGGAATACTATAGTGAGGATCGTACTAAGAGCGGTCATCATTACAGTAAATGGGGTGGTTTTATAGAAGGTGTAGATGAGTTTGATCCAAGGTTTTTTAATATTTCTCCACGGGAAGCAAAATCGATAGATCCCCAGGAGCGTTTGTTTTTGCAACATAGTTGGATGGCAGTAGAAGATGCGGGATATACCCGGGCAAGCCTTCAAATACCACATGGGGATATGGCTGGTCAGGTAGGTGTATATGCGGGGGTGATGTATGGTGAATATAATCTATCTGGCAGCCTTGCCAGCATAGCGAACCGGGTATCTTACTTTTTAAATTTGCATGGTCCCAGTATGACATTGGATACGATGTGTTCTTCTTCTTTAACGGCAATACATCTTGCCTGTCAGGATTTAAAGGAAGGCCGTACCGATTTAGGTATTGCCGGAGGGGTGAATGTTAGTGTCCATCCCAATAAATATTTAATGCTTAGTTCTGGTCAGTTTATCTCCAGTGCTGGTCATTGTCAAAGTTTTGGAGAAGGTGGTGATGGCTATATTCCAGGGGAAGGCGTTGGCGTTGTTGTATTAAAAAGGTTATCAGAAGCCAAAAGAGACGGGAACCATATTTATGGAGTCATAAAAGGAAGTTCCTTGAACCATGGCGGTAAGACCAATGGGTATAGTGTTCCTAATCCAAAAGCTCAGGCGAGTGCTATCACGCATGCCTTGCAGGAATCCGGGACCGATCCTCGCCATATTAGTTATATAGAGGCCCACGGTACGGGCACAAAACTGGGAGATCCCATTGAGATAGCAGCCCTTTCCAAAGCTTTTCATAAAGAAGGTCAGGATACGGGGTATTGCCTATTGGGTTCTGCCAAGTCCAATATTGGTCACTGTGAATCCGCTGCAGGTATTGCAGGAGTTACCAAAATATTGTTGCAAATGCAACACCGTCAGATCGTTCCTTCGTTACACTCCACCCGACTAAACCCTCACATTGATTTTGAGAAAACCCCTTTTATAGTAAACCAGAGCTTAACAGATTGGGACCGACCAGTAGTTGCCGGGAAGACTCTGTCACGAATAGCAGGAATCTCCTCTTTTGGAGCAGGAGGCTCTAATGCCCATATCATTATAGAGGAATATGTAGAAACCACTTCCGTTCCTTCTGATACGGAATCCGGAGATAGTGTTGCGATCCTTTTATCTGCCAGAACGGGAGAACAATTGGAGCAAAAAGCTCATGATTTATTGCGTTTTCTCAAGAGATCAAAGGAAGAAGGGCATTCTTTGGATCTTTTTGCAATGGGGTATACCCTACAAGTAGGCAGGGAAGCAATGGATGTACGTTTGGGTCTTTTGACAGATTCTGTAGTTGATTTATCAGAAAAGCTGGAGGCGTATCTGGGAGGCGAAAAAAATAACAAAGCCTTTTATCAAGGACAAGTAAAAGATAAAGAATCTGTTTTATCCCGTTTAGGAAGTGATACAGAAAGAAAGCAAACCGTAAATGACGGGCTATCGGATAAAAACACCTCCAAATTATTGGAGTTATGGGTAGCAGGACAGGATTTGGATTGGAAGGAATTATACAAAGGTCAGTACCCTAAATTTATTAGTCTGCCTGGTTATCCCTTTGCCAAAGAGCGGTATTGGATCGCTGTTTCAGAGAAAACCAATACGGTATCCAATGCAGGATCCGGATCTGTTTTACACCCGTTGTTACATAAAAACGCATCAGATTTCGAAGAGCAACGTTATAGTTCGACCTTTAGCGGAGGGGAGTTTTTTATATCGGATTATAAATTAGGGGCCGATCCGGGTTCGGAACCAAAAGTACTTCCAGTAGTTGCGTATTTAGAGATGGCTCATGCTGCAATTACAGAAGCCTTAGCATCGCAGGAGGAACCTTATATTTTGGAGTTGCAGGATATTGTTTGGGCAGATCCGGTACAGATTACAGAAAACATCCCGGTGCATATAGCCCTTTTAGCACAGACCAAACAAGAATTTGCTTTTGAGGTGTATAGTACAGATACAGATAAAGAGCTAGTACATTGTCAGGGATATGTTACTGTTAAGGCATCCTCTTTAAAAAGAGTTCTTGATCTCACAGATTTAAAGAGACAAACAAGAGCAGGAGAGGAAAACTCTGCTACTATATATAATTTTTTCACCAGAATGGGGTGCTCTTATGGTGCTTCCTATCAAGGAATAAGCACGATTCATTTGGGAGATAGGCAACTATTGGCAGAGTTAGAAGTACCAGAAGTTGTTGTATCAAGTTTACAAGACTATGTCTTGCACCCCGGTATAGTAGAGAGTGGTTTTCAAGCAGGTATCGTTTTACTGGGAGGAGATATCCACCAGGCTTCGGTTCGATCGATGGTATTGGATGGATTGGATAGCGTACAGGTTTTAGGAGCATGCACCCAGAAAATGTTTGCCTGGGTTCGTTATAGTGCAGATACGGATTTGGATACCAAACTGGATATAGACCTTTGTGATTCTAAGGGGCATATATGTGTGGAGCTACGCGGTGCTTATTACAAGGAAGAAACTTTTAGCCCTGTAGAACAAGAAAGTTATGCGCAGGTAGCATCACCAAAGCAACTAGAGGTAGAAGAAAAAGAAGAACCGAAAGAATCCCCCAAAGAAATCTATATACCATTAACAAATAGTAACAAAGCAGATACATTTCATACAGGAGAAAAAGAAGTTTCTACAGAGATTCCTTTGCAAAAGCCCTCTGGTATTTTACTGGTTTCCCCAGAAGAGTTACAAGCAGCAGAAGGGCAACAAGAAGTTCCTGTTTTAAAATTACAAGTAGGTCTTTCCAGTACGAAGGCAAATACTTTAGGAGAAACCCATGTTCCTGTTGGGGTTTCTTATGTACGATTATTGGATCATGGCAATGGGATGTATTCGATACGTATAGATTGCAGAACTAATGAGAATACACTTTCAAAAGAAGTTATCAACCAACTGGTAGAAGCCCTTGAATTTGTACAAAAAATATCCTCTTTAAAAGTTTTAATGTTGAAGGGAAGCGGTAGTGTTTTCTTACAAGGAGATCGGGAGGCATATAATGAAGCAGTTCTACAAAATCTGTATGTGGCCATATCGAGTTTTCCTTATCCCTTAGTTTCTGTTATGCAGGGAGACGCTACAGGAGCAGGCTTTTTGATAGGAGCCCTAAGTGATTTTATGATATGCAGCAAAGAAAGTACGTATGGGTATAGCGATCTTGATGCAGGGATGTTTGCCTCTGTAGAAGAAGAAGCCTTGTTTAAAGAACGCTTTGGAGAAGCTTTGACCTTAGATTTGTTATACCAATCGAGAGTATTACAAGGAAAAGAGATGGAGCAAAAGGGTTGGAGCTTTCCAGTTCTTGCCTCAGAACAGGTAGAGGAGTATGCAGAACAACTAGCAGTATCCCTTTCAAAGAAATCCCAAACTGCACTACGTTTGCTAAAGCAGCATTTAGGGCGTCATATATTAAAATACACAAAAAAATTAAAGACAGTTGAAGCAGTAAGAGAAGAAAGTAACTCCAAAGTTAGTACCGTTAAGATTACTTGTTCTTCGAAATATTTGAAGTTAGAAAATACAGCCTCCCATATACTAACGATCCAAATAAGTACAGGCAAAAAACCATATACACTTACAGACCTGATTTCAGGTTTTACAGATATTTTTAATCAGGTTGCAAAAAGCAAGTATTATAAAGCAATTGTACTTACCAGTGATGGATCAGAATTCATTTCGGTATCCGATAGAGACACTTCGGTAGAAGAGGTCTTGAGGATTCAGGATTTGATCTATGGATTCCCAATTCCTGTGATAGCGGCTATTAGATCCGATGCAAAAGATATCTCGCTATGGATCGCCCAGTCTTGTGATGGATGTATCTACCAAACAGAGGGGAAGTATTCTGCAAGCAAGCTTTTAGAAAGACCAGAATTAGCCAAACGAGCAGCTATGGTTTTTGCAGATCGCCTAAGTCCGTATGTTTGCAAGGAACTCCTTTTAAGAGGAAAAACATATACAGGAGCAGAGTTACAACAGCAACTAGGAGCTGTAACGGTAGCAGCCAAGGCAGAGGTATTGGCAAAAGCCAAGGAGTTGGCACAGCAATGGAGCAAGCTACCATTAGCCAGGGTAACATCCTGGAAGCAGGAACACGCTTTGCTGATCCGTGAAAAGATAGAACAGCTTCCGGTTTGGTCAGAAACCAAAGCACCAACAGAGATATCCTTTCCTAAGGTACCTACAGCAATAGCACTTTATACCCAAGTACTACAAGCCACCCTTTATCCGGATGGTATTTTAGAGGTGAAGATGGAAGACAGAGATGCGAAGAACATGTTTTCTACCGCATTTTTAGAAGGGATCATCGAGGTTTTTCAGCACATAGCAGCTACTGCTACCTATAAGGTAGTAGTATTAACAGGGTATGACACCTATTTTGCATCCGGAGGTACCAAAGAAAGCCTATTGGCGATTCAACAAGGAAAGGCCAAATTTACAGATACGAAGGTTTTTCAATTAGCTATGGAGTGTAAGATACCTGTCATAGCAGCGATGCAGGGACATGGTATCGGAGCAGGCTGGTCTTTGGGGATGTTTTCCGACTTTATTTTGTTTAGTGAACAGAGTCATTATGTAAGTCCTTATATGAATTATGGATTTACCCCCGGAGCTGCGGCTACCCTTGCATTTCCGGACAAAACGGGATATGATCTTGCCAGAGAGACTTTACTGACTGCGGTGGAATATTCAGGAAGAGAGTTACAAGAAAAAGGGCTTTATTACCCTGTATTCCCCCGGGAAGAATTGTTGTCTAAGGCATTTGATATTGCCAAAGAAATAGCAAAGCACTCCCGGGATAGCTTGATAGCGATCAAGGAACAACTCACCAAACACCTCAGAGATCAGTTAGAAGATACCTATCGTTTGGAACTGGAGATGCACGAAAAAACCTTTGTAGGCAAGACAGAAACCTTACAACAGATTGAACGTAATTTTTATAATGCAGCAACCGATACACAGACAAATACAATCCCAGAGCAAAATATACAGGACTATAAGACAGAAGGAGTAGTAGAAAGTAGGGATATCTTTTTGTCAGATATTATATCAAATCTTAAAAAGCTTTTAGCCCAAGAGTTACATTTAGAAGAAGAGGAAATAGATCCGGATAGCCAATTTGTAGATTTAGGACTGGATTCCATTGTAGGGGTCACCTTTATTCGTAAGATCAGTGATTTGTATAACATACCATTACAAGCTACGATTGTGTATAGTTATTCCACCCTTGCCAAGCTTAGTGCACATGTTAAGGAAGAAGCAGAAAAGCTAGGAGTATTAGTAAGTAAACCCGTTTATCAGGATCCAATAGATACCAGGAGTACCATATCAAAAATATCACAGAGTAGAGATATCTTTTTACCCGATATTATATCGAATCTTAAAAAGCTTTTAGCTCAGGAGTTACATTTAGAAGAAGAGGAGATCGACCAAGACAGCCAATTTGTGGATTTAGGATTGGATTCTATTGTAGGGGTGACCTTTATTCGTAAGGTTAGTGATGCCTATAGCATACCATTACAAGCTACGATTGTGTATAGTTATTCTACCCTTGCCAAACTTAGTGCGCATGTTCAGGAAGAAGCAGAAAAACTAGGCACCCTTGTAGGGGAGCAATCTACTTTTGAAGATAGGCAACAAAAGGTAATAGATAGAGGAGTTTCCAGAAAGGAAATAGAAAAGAAAAAGAAACTTATTTCCTGGCGGGATAGTTCAAAATCGGTAAGAATAGCATCTAAAAGTAAGAGGGGTACCTCATCGCAAGCTATTGCGGTAATAGGTATGGCGGGACAGTTTCCTGAGGCAAAAGATGTAGAGGAGTTTTGGCAAAATATAGCAGGAGGTAAAAACTGTATCAGAGAGGTTAGTAAAGATCGTTGGGATATAGATGAACATTACAGCGAAGGAGAAGTAGTCTCTGGAAAAACCTATAGTAAATGGATGGGAGCTTTGGAAGAATATGATCTTTTTGATCCTATGTTCTTTACGATTTCTCCGGTGGAAGCAGAAAGTATGGATCCACAACAACGTTTGTTTTTACAAAGCTGTTGGCATACTATAGAAAATGCAGGATATAGCCCGGGTGCATTATCGGGTAGTAAATGTGGGGTATATGTTGGATGTGCTTATGGAGACTATCAAATGTTATCGAGAGAGCAGCAACTAAGCGCACAAGGTTTTACTGGTAGTTCTACTTCAATATTAGCGGCACGAATTTCTTATTTTTTAAATTTACAAGGCCCTTGCATTTCTATCGATACGGCTTGTTCTTCCTCATTGGTGGCTATCGCCAATGCTTGCGATAGCTTGGTATCTGGTAGTATTGATTCAGCTTTAGCAGGAGGAGTTTATGTGATGTCAGGTCCGGATATGCATATAAAAACGGCACAGTCAGGTATGCTCTCTGCAGATGGTAGATGTTATACCTTCGATCAACGAGCCAATGGTTTTGTGCCAGGCGAAGGCGTTGGGGTAGTTATGCTAAAAAGACTCGAAGATGCAGAAAAGGATCAGGATACTATTCTTGGGGTTATTCAAGGTTGGGGGGTTAATCAGGATGGTAAAACAAACGGAATTACAGCACCAAACGCAGAATCCCAAACACTTTTAGAACAACAGGTATATGACCAATTCGATATAGATCCTAATAATATTCAGTTAATAGAAGCGCATGGTACTGGTACTAAGCTGGGAGATCCTATTGAGGTAGAAGGATTGCGAAAATCTTTTAAAAAATATACCGAAGAAAAAGCATATTGTGCTTTGGGCTCGGTAAAGAGTAATATCGGACATTGTTTAACGGCTTCTGGGGCAGCAGGATTTATTAAAGTACTTCAGGCTATAAAACACCAACAGTTGCCTCCAACAATTAACTTTGAAAAACTGAACGAACATATAGGATTAGAGGGGAGTCCGTTTTATGTGAATACAGAATTAAAAGATTGGAAGGTAGATGAAAATCAACCCCGTCAAGCCGCTATAAGTTCCTTTGGTTTTAGTGGCACTAATGCGCATTTGGTTTTGGGAGAGTATACTACTAAGAGAGCCATAAAAACCCCTGTTCAGGGGATTACCCAAAACTCAGAACTAATGATTCCATTATCGGCAAAATCTGAGGAGCAACTAAGAGTAAAAGCTTCAGATTTGCTGAGATTTATTGAAAAAGAAGGGGATAGCCTTGATCTGGTAGAAATGGCGTATACGCTACAAGTAGGTAGGGAAGCCATGGATGTTCGTCTAGGTCTAATGGCAGCTGGCATTAAACAATTAGAAGAAAAGCTTCAGGCATATATTAAGGGAGAAAATTATATTGAGGATCTTTACCTTGGACATGTAAAATATAGTAAAGAAAGTATTAGTATTATTAGTGATGATGATATGAAAGAGACCATTGTTGAGAAATATATAGGTCAAAAGAAATTATCAAAATTACTGGATTTATGGGTAAAAGGTCTGGAGTTGGATTGGAACAAGCTCTATGGAAACCATAAGCCTAAACGTATAAGTCTGCCTTTGTATCCATTTGCAAAAGAACGATATTGGATTGAAGCAACTTCGGATAAACAGACTACTAAAGAAACGCTAAGGACGATAGATATGCTTCATCCTTTAGTTCATAAAAACACCTCTGATCTTCGCAAACAACGCTATAACAGTACTTTTAGCGGAGAAGAATTTTTCTTAAAAAACTACGGGGTTAAAGAAGATAAGGTTATACCAGCAATGACTTGTCTGGAAATGGCTCGTATTGCTGTAATTTTGGCTAGTTCAGCTCATGAAGAATCCACAGTTATTGAATTAAATAATGTTTTCTGGATACAACCATTTACGATAACAGAAAACAAAGAAATAGAAATAGTCTTATTTGCAAGGGATACAGATAATAGTATTGAGGAACAAATCGATTTTGAAATATACACGACTGAAACAGATCAGGAGATAGCATATTTACAAGGGCAAGCCATTTATAGACAACAACAGGAAACAGCTAAAATCGATATTGAATTGCTCAAAGAGCAGATGAAAGAAGTTGTTCCAGAATCCAAAGATATTTATAAGGTTTTAACCCGAATAGGATATACGTATGGTTCGATTTTTCAAGGAATCAAAACTGTTCATAGAGGAGATAATCAATTATTGGCTGAATTAAGCACGACACTTTCTGAGGAAAAGGATCAAGAGGAATGGATACTTTATTCTACAATAATGGAGGGAGCTTTACAGGCAGCTATAATTTTAATAAATGATTTGGATTCGTTGAATCAACCAGTATTTCCTGCTTCGTTGGATTCTATACACATAATATCTGCCTGTACCAAGGATATGATCGTATGGGTACGTAGTAATAAAAAAGAATCAATTAACCATTCATTGGATATTGATTTTATAGATCAAGAAGGTAATATATGCATACAAATAAAAGGGTTGTGTTTACAAGAATTTAATATAGATACAGATATTCTTGAAAACATCGAAAAAGACACGACTTCGTTTGATGTAACTTATGATAAAGTAATCCCACAATCAAAAGAAGAATCCCAACAATTATTTTTTAAGGAATACTGGAAAGACAAGCCATTTGATTCCAATAATTCGATATCAGAAAACAAGCAAATTATAATTTTTGCAGATGAAGAATTTCGAGAAAAAATAATGAGTAGTGATGATGCTAAGCAGTTAACTAAAGCAATTTATGTATTCCAAGGGCAGAAATATAAAGAAGTATCTGATAGTATTTACCACTGTCGTTTCAATAATGCGTCTGATATTCAAAAATTACTTCATAGTGCAGCCAACAAATCCAATGAATCTATAGCATTAATGTATTCTTGGGCAAAAGATCGTAAAGAAACAGGCATTCTTGCCTTGTTTAATTTGTTCAAAGCCATTAAAGAATTTAATCAACCTATCGATGTCACGTTGATGGGCCATTATGAGCCTTCATCTGTAGATACTTGTTGGGATCATTCTTGGATTGGGTTTGAGCGATCTTTAAAACTAGTACTACCTAATGTAAAGATATCCCTACTTTATACGAATGATTCTGTTTATACTCCTCATCAATTATTAGATGCGATACATAATCCTGAAATAATTTGGTATAAAGGGGAACACAGGTTTATACTATCATTTGCGTCTTATGATTTGAATAGTGTAGCCCAAGAACCCATATTAAAAACGAATGGAAGTTATTTAATCACAGGAGGCATTGGAAAATTAGGCTTTAAGTTTGCGCACTATTTAGCTAAGGAATATAAGGCAAAACTAGTATTGCTTGGCAGAAGCCCAAATACTGCTGATATAGAGGAAAAGATCCAGCAATTAAAAAATGCAGGGGCGCAAGAAGTATATTATGAGTCTGTAGATATTAGTGATAAAAAATCAATAACATCTTGGGCGAAAAATCTTCCTTTTGAATTGTCGGGGATAATTCATGCAGCCGGAGTGGAAGCTACTCAGGTTTTCTTTGAAAAAACGACAAAAAGTATCAAAGAGGTTCTTCAGTCTAAATCTACAGGTACTATTTTATTAGATGAAATACTAGAGGGGCATCCTTTGGATTTTGTTTGTTATTTTTCATCATCGGCAGCTATTTTGGGAGATTTTGGATCTTGTGATTATGCCATTGCTAATCGTTTTCTAATGGGGTATACCCATTACCGTGAGCAGAAAAATAGTAATAAAGGAAAATCCATAGTTATTAACTGGCCATTTTGGAAAGATGGCGGTATGGGTAAAGGGAACTCTGAGCAGGCTGAATTTTATTTAAAAAGTAGTGGTCAAGAAGTTCTTGAAACATCAGAAGGAATAGAGATATGGCACGATATTATTAAGTCAGATCAAAAACAAACGTTGATAATAAAAGGGAAACCAACTCGCACTGAACAATTTTTACATAGGATTTATGAAGTGGAAAAGCCAGATCAATTGGAATCAAATACTCAAAAACTACCTTCTCATATAAGTAAAGGTTGGAAGATACAATATCAAGATCTTTCTTTAAAAGATTGTGTGTATTCAGATCTTATCAAGCTAGTATCTAAAAGTTTAAAAATACCATCTGAGAAACTAGATGGAATAACGAATCTGGTAGATTATGGATTTGATTCGATTAGTTTAACTGCGTTTTCTAAAGAATTAGCAGAACATTTTTTAATTACTATAACCCCTGCTTTATTATATAGTTATCCAACAATTGAAAAATTAAGCGGTTACTTTACTCAGGATTATCTTAAGCACATAGAGGAATTTTATAGTAAGCTTCAAAGCGATGTGAAGGATAAAAAAACAATAACAGTTACCAAACCGGTTATTAATCAAACATCATTGCGTAAACGTTTCTTACAAACCAGATCCAATAGTAAGTTATATACTACAGGCGTGGTGCAGGAAGCTATTGCAGTTATAGGTATGTCAGGACGTTTTCCAAAAGCGGATACGGTAGATCAACTATGGTCGTTACTAGAAAAAGGAGAGAGCGGTATTAGTGAAATCCCTTTATCCCGTTGGGATTGGCGGGATTATTTTAAAGCAGCTGGTGATCCTGGTAATAAAATTAATACGAATAAAGGTGGTTTTATTAATAATGTAGATGAGTTTGATCCTTTGTTTTTCGAAATTACTCCCAAAGAAGCAGAAGCTACAGACCCTGGTCAAAGAATGCTTCTTATGGAAGCATATAAAGCAATAGAAGATGCCCAAATCGCTCCATCATCGTTACGAGGAACATCGGTTGGTGTTTTTGTAGGGATGGAAGAAAGCCAGTATGATAAGCTTATTTCAAACGAACAAGGAGTAGGAAATAGTGGTAATGCTATGATATCCTCTAGGCTTTCCTATTATCTGGATTTACATGGTCCTACCATTGCAACCAATACAGCTTGTTCTTCAGGATTGGTGGCCTTACATCAGGCAATCATGAGTTTACGAAACGAAGAATGCGAATCAGCATTAGTTGCGGGTATTTCTTCTTTAATCTTATCTCCGGAGTTTTATGTAAAGATGAGCCAGGCAGGTATGCTTTCACAAGATGGACAATGTTATAGTTTTGCGAGACAAGCTAATGGTATTGGAGCAAGTGAGGCAGTTGTAGTACTCATGCTTAAACCACTGTCAGCTGCTATTGAAGCAGGTAATCCTATTTATGGAACTATTAAAGCCAGTGGGATTAATTTTGATGGAAAGACAAATGGGGTTACTGCACCAAGTGGTAAAAGTCAGGAAGAATTAATTAAAAAAGTATATACAAATTACAATATTAATCCTCAGGATATTTCACATGTTGTTGCTCATGGCACAGGAACAAAATTAGGAGATCCTATCGAAATTAATGCCTTGAATGATGCTTTCAAAAAACTTAACAAGGAGCAATCTCGATCAGAACAAATAAATAGTTGTGCTATAACTAGTTGTAAGAGTAACTTGGGGCATACCATGGCAGCTTCTGGATTAGTGAGTGTCGTTAGTTTGTTAAAAGGATTGCAGTATAATAAAATACCTGCTACTATTAATTGTGAGGAGGAAAATGATTACATAAACTGGGATAACAGCCCGTTTTATATTAATAAAACCACAAAAAAATGGGAAAAAGAATCTAATACACCTCGTATGGGAAGCGTAAGCTCTTTTGGTCGAAGTGGTACCAATGCTCATGTTGTTATAGAAGAATACATATCACCAGTAGAGGTACAACCTTCTCCTGTTACCAATCTTTCAGATGGTTCGCAAGTAATCATTGTTTTGTCTTCTAAAACAACAGAACAATTACAGCAAAAGACCAGAGACCTGTTAGATTTTATAAATACTAAAAATCAAATTGTAGATCTGTTTTCTTTGGCGTATTCATTACAAATAACCAGAGAAACAATGGAGGTTCGTTTAGGCCTTCTTGTAAGTTCTGTTGAAGAATTGGCAAGTAAACTAAAAGCTTATTTGCAGGCAGACAGAAACCTTGAAGGAGTTTATACAGGTGAAGTGAAACATTATGACACATCCATATCTATTTTTAACGCAGATACCGATTTACAAGAAACTATGGATAAGTGGATAGAAAATAAAAAGTTTTCAAAATTATTGGAGCTATGGGTAAAAGGTTTAAAATTAGACTGGAACAAACTTTATGGAGAAGCCAAGCCTAAGTTGATTAGTTTACCAAAATATCCATTTGCCAAAGATCGATATTGGATACAAAAACCAATTTCAAAACAAGTGGAGGATAGGAACTTTGTTAAGGCAGATAAAAATCACGAAATTTTAGAAAATCTTATAAATGAAATTGAAAATGAATCGATTGAGACAGATCAGGCTATCCATTTATTAAAAAAATATAGTATAAACTAAATAAAGACTTACTTAAGATAAATTAATTATGCAAGGTATAAACGAAACTATAATTCCTTTATTAAAAGAGGAATCATCTACTATAATAAAAGGAGAAAACGGGATAACAACTATAACCTTTTATGAAGGGGATCTGGCAGGGGCATTTACTACTTTACAAACCCGGTTAAAAGAGATTATTCATGTTAATCCATGGTTGGCAGGACGACTGGTTAAAAATAAGAAACATAAAGGCTTGCAATTGGCGTATCCTTCCGGAGCCTTGTCAGAGGATAAGATGAAGCCTGTTTTTCATGATAATCCATCTTCGATTAAAATAGGATCTAAAATGGGATATGAGGAATTGTTTAAAGAAGCAAAATCTGCAATAGTAAAAAAAGGGGTCAAGTTAGTAAACAAACAAGATCCGATTACTCGTCTTACTATTGTTCCGGATATACATTCCCCGGAAAAAGGATTTGCGCTTATTTTTTCTATTTCTCATGTTGTGGCTGATGGATATACCTATTATAAGATATTCAATCAATTATTTACAGATAAACCTGTTGAATATTTGGAAGTAAAACGAAAGCAAGATGCAGCAGACAAGATAATTGATGTTGTAGGGCAGAAATCGTTTAAGTTTTTTCACTCAGCACCTTTTATTGTAAACTTACTAAACGGAGCAATTTTTGGTAAAAAGACCAAGTCTCATGGGTTTTATGTGGATCCAGAAAAGATCAGTAAGGTTAAAAATCAAGTTAAGGAAAGCCCTGCATCTGGGGTAGATTTTATTTCAACCAATGATATTCTAAGCTCAAGTTTTGCAAAGGCTACCGATTCTCGTATTTGTATTATGGCAGTTAACCTAAGAAGTTGGGTAAAAGATATTGGTAGTAATGATGCCGGAAACTATGCAGGTGGGCTTTTATTTGATAATGAGGTAAGTTCTCAACCAACCAAAATCCGTAAATCTTTTCAGGCAGGATTACCAGTTCCTTCTACTGCTAAACCTCTTCCTAAATTTCGCGAAGCTATGAAATGTAAGTTCAGCTTGATTAGTAGTTGGAGTGATTTTCAGGAAAGCCATGATTTAGAAAAATGCCAGCAATTACTTCATCTTCCTTTGTATGATTCAAAAAAAGCATTTCCATTAGACTCGGCAGTAGTATTTAAAGCCAGACCTAATGAATTAGCAGTAATGTATTTTACAAAAACAGTAGGACAAGAAAAATTTCTGTCAGATTGCGAAATTGGCGATACGATTTCATCAAAAATTTTTCAATAAAAAGCAATCTAACAGCTTTACTTCCATATTATCTTAAAACCAATAATCCCAATAGCACAGTACTATAATGATAGATTTCATAGAATATGTAGTTTTAGAATTGAAGAGTAAGAGACTATCAAAAGCGAATGCTCTAAACCTTATAAAGCAATTTAGTAATCGCTCAAAAACTCATTCCAATTCAGCAGTTATACATCCTTTGTTGCACATAAACACGTCGGATTTGAGTCAGCAAAGTTTTACTTCTACATTTAATGGTAATGAATTCTTTCTTAAGGATCATGAAATTAAAGAACAAAAGGTTCTGCCAGGGGTTGCTTATTTAGAAATGGCGCAGGCTGCTGTTAGAAAAGCGATGCCTTTTCAGAAAGAATCTGTCATAGAACTACGCAATGTTATATGGGCAAAACCCATTATAGTTAATGAGGAGAAAGAAATCACCATTGCCTTATTTGCAGATGAAACTGAAATAGATGAGGGGCAGATACATTATGAAGTATATAGTGTAGATACAGAAGGTGATATTCAAGAAATAATCCATTGCCAGGGTCAGGCTGTCTTTAATAATATATCAACACCTATAAAACTGGATATAGATAAGCTCAAGGAAGAAATGCAGCAAGGAAAGCTGGAATCACAAGATATCTATGAAGTTTACTCTAGGTTGGGTTTAAATTATGGACCAACGCACCAAGGTGTAAAAACAATATTTCAAGGTAATGAACAATTACTAGCACAATTAAATTTACCAGCAATAACAGAGGCAGAGAAGTATGTTTTACATCCGGGCATGTTGGATAGCGCTTTGCAATCTGCCATTGGTTTGTTTGGAGGGCTGGATCAAATACCAGAGCACCCTTCACTTCCATTTGCTTTAGAATCATTAAAAGTTTTTTCAGGTTGTACTAAAGAAATGTATGCTTGGGTAAGGTATGCTGAAGGGAGTAAATCTACAGACAAGGTTATCAAACTAGATATAGATTTGTGCAACGAACAGGGCATGGTTGCTGTTCAAATGAGAGGATTTTCCTCACGTTTACTTCATACAGATAAGGAAACTATTAAAAAACCTGGTAAAGAAACAGGAGCTGTATTTGCAACTCCTGAATGGCAAGACACTATAAGTAAAGAGCAATTTAATACCAATACAGCAGATCATTTGCAGCAACGATATGTGTTTTTATGTGAGATGCCCAAGATAAAAGGGAAACAATTGGAAGCTTTACTTGCACAAAGTCAAGTAATACCTTTACAGGCAAAGAAACAAAAGAATATCGCAGAACGATTTAACGAATATGCTTTGACTTGTTTTGAGCAGATCCAAGCAATACTTTCTGATAAACCCCAAGGAAAAATAGGTATTCAGGTCGTTATGACTAATGATTATGAACAAACCATTTTTACAGGACTTTCTGCATTATTAAAGACAGCAACTCTTGAAAACCCTGAGTTGGCTGGGCAGGTTATCATTACAAGTCAGAAAATAACAGTAGAAGAACTCGCAGTACAACTGCAAGAAAACCAAACTAGAACGCAAGATGTAATCATAAAATATGAGCAAGGTAACAAGCAGGTATTAGGTCTAAAAGAAATAAAGGTAGAAGGTAATGAACCTAGAATTGCTTTTAAGGATAATGGGGTTTATCTCATTACGGCAGGACTAGGAAAACTGGGTAGATTATTTGCTACAGAAATTCTGCAACAAACTCAGAATGCTACAATTATTTTAACAGGAAGATCAGAGTTGACTAAGGAAAAGCAAGCTTTAATTAACGAAATGGAAGTTAATACTGGCCAGCTTATGTATCAGCAATTGGATATTACCAATCTGGATAAGGTAAAACAAACGATTACTTCGATCAAAAAGAAATATACGCATCTTCATGGAATTATTCATAGTGCAGGAATGATTTCAGACAGTTTTATATTGAAAAAAGCTTCTAAAGACTTTACAGAAGTTCTTGCCCCTAAAGTTACGGGAACTTATAACTTAGATGAAGCCACTAAAGATATTGATCTGGATTTTATGGCATTATTTTCATCTGTTTCATCTGTAACAGGAAATAGTGGCCAGGCAGATTATGCTACAGCTAATAGTTTTATGGATCAGTTTTCGGCTTACCGAAATCAATTGGTTAAAGCAAAACAAAGAACAGGGAAAACGATTGCAGTTAATTGGCCTTTATGGCAAGAAGGAGGGATGAAGATCGATCCGGTAAAGCAAAAAATAATAAGCCAGAGCACGGGTATGTATCCCATGCAGACAAAGACAGGGGTACATGCATTTTATAGTAGTTTAGAGGGGGCTCAAAATCAGTTGTTTGTGATGGAAGGTGATTTAGAACAATTGCATCATACACTATTTGCTACAGATACAGCAGAGGTATCTCTTCCTGAAGTTACTACTGAAGAGGAAAAAGAACCTGTTGTTGAAATGGATTCAGGAAGTCTTGAAGATAAAACTCAGGACTACATTAAAAAACAACTTTCAGAATTGTTTAAACTTCCATCCCATAAGATAGATCCGTATGCTCCTTTAGAAAAATATGGTATCGATTCTATTCTGGCAATGAATCTAATCAATCAATTAGAAAAAATATTTGGTTCTTTGCCAAAAACACTCTTTTTTGAATATCAAACGATTCATGAGCTTACGGGATATTTTATAAAATCACATGTAGCTAAATTGACTTCGCTTTTTACCGTTGTTTCTATAAAAAATAGTAAAGAAAAAATAGAGGGGATTTCCATAGCTCCACCTATTAAAACTCAAACCAAGCAGGCTCATTCAAGAATTATTAAGCGCCAACGACACATCGATATTTCTGCAGAAAGAAAAAATAAAATGGATACAGATCCTATTGCAATCATCGGTTTGAGTGGTCGCTATCCAGAGTCTGCTAATATTGAAGCATATTGGGATAACCTGCGGGATGGCAAAGATTGTATTACCGAGGTGCCAAAAAACCGATGGGACTGGCGAGAATATTATAATGAAGACCGTAGTAAAAGTGGATATCATTATAGTAAATGGGGTGGTTTTATTGAAGGAGTAGATGAATTTGATCCTTTATTTTTTAATATTTCACCGCTCGAAGCAGAGATACTTGATCCTCAGGAACGGTTATTTTTACAACATACCTGGATGGCCATAGAAGATGCTGGTTATACAAGATCCAGACTACAAATACCTCACGAACAAGGACTGGCAGGGCAAGTTGGAGTTTATGCAGGAGTTATGTACAGTGAATATCAACTTTTTGGTATTGAGGCTAGTAAAAAAGGTCAGCGAATGGGAGTTCCTGGTAGTTATGCCAGCATCGCTAATAGGGTTTCCTATGTGTTAAATTTACACGGTCCCAGCATGACGGTAGATTCCATGTGTTCTTCCTCATTAACAGCTATTCATTTGGCTTGCCAGGATCTGCAACAAGGGCGAACGAGCTTGGGAATTGCCGGAGGAGTAAATGTTAGTATTCATCCTAATAAATATTTAGTGATCAGTGCAGGACAATACATTTCAAGCGATGGTCATTGTCAAAGTTTTGGAGAAGGAGGTGAAGGGTATATTCCTGGAGAAGGAGTGGGAGTAGTTATATTAAAAAGACTATCCGAGGCAGAGCGGGACGGGGATCATATATATGGAATTATTAAAGGTAGTGCGCTAAACCATGGAGGTAAGACTAATGGTTATAGTGTACCTAATCCACAAGCACAATCAAACCTTATTAGTAACGTACTAAAAGAAACAAATGTAGACCCTCGTCATATAAGTTATATAGAAGCGCACGGTACAGGAACTAAATTGGGAGATCCTATAGAGATTGTGGCATTAAGTCAGGCATTTCAAAAGAATACATCCGATGTGGGACCTTGCTTGATTGGTTCTGCAAAATCCAATATAGGTCATTGTGAGTCTGCTGCAGGAATAGCTGGTTTAACCAAAGTATTGTTACAATTAAAACATAAACAAATCGTTCCGTCCTTACATTCAAAAAGTTTAAATCCTAATATCGATTTTGAGAAAACTCCATTTATAGTGAACCAAACCTTAAAACCTTGGGAACAACCTATGGTTGATGGAATCTCACAACCTAGATTAGCGGGTGTTTCTTCTTTTGGAGCTGGTGGGTCGAATGCACATATTATTGTTCAGGAATATGAGCCTTCAATAAAAGTAAGTAAACCTATAGTTTCTAAGGATTTAGATTCAAAAATAATTATTCCTTTATCCGCAAGAACACCAGAACAGCTTCACCAAAAAACCCTTGATCTTTTTGACTTTCTTAAGAAATTAAAAGTAAAAAAAGTAGAAAAAACTGGTAGCTCTTTTGATTTGGAAGAGATGGCATATACTCTTCAGGTAGGTAGGGAAGCTATGGATGTACGACTTGCATTTGTGGTTAAATCTTTGGATGATTTAATTGAAAAACTTAAAAAGTATATTGATGAGGAAGATTATATCGAAGATATCTATCAAGGAAGAATAGATCAGGAGGAAGATACTTTGTCTTGGTTTAATGCAGATGCAGATTTTGAGCAAACGGTTCATAAATGGATAGCTCGAAAAAAAACATCTAAACTTTTGGATCTATGGGTTAAAGGTTTGAATCTGGATTGGGATAATTTCTACGGGGATCATAAACCCAAACGTATAAGTCTTCCTGTATATCCTTTTGCCAGAGATCGGTATTGGATTGATATTAAAATAAGCGAACAAAATAAGGGTAATGAAAGGATGACATCAGTACTTCATCCCTTACTTCATAGTAATACTTCAGACCTCAGCAAACAGAGTTATAGTTCTATCTTTAGTGGTGAAGAATTTTTCCTTAAAGATCATCAAGTAAAAATTAAAGAAGGATATTTTAGCAAGGTACTACCAGCAGTGGCTTATCTTGAAATGGCACGAGTAGCAGTAGAAAAAGCTACCTCTGTTACAGCAGGATCAGGTATATTAGAATTGCATAATACCGCTTGGGCTCAGCCGCTTGTAGTAGCAGAAGAAAAGCAAGTAGAAATAGCCTTATCTGTTAAGAATAACGACCAGATTAATTATGAAATTTACAGTAAAGATAAGGAACAAGAAACTATTCATTGTCAAGGAATAGCTAGTTATAGTACACTTCCTTTACCAGAAAAACTAGATGTAGAGCAACTTAAAGGAAAAATGAATAAAGGCAGTATAGAAGCTGCCAGTTTGTATTCTATTTTTAACTCTATGGGGCTTTTTTATGGTCCTGCTTATCAAGGAATCACTAAAGTTTATCAAGGCGAAAAACAACTTATTGCACAATTGAGTTTACCGTCTGTGGAGGAAAGAGATAAAAATGACTACCTGTTACACCCCGGTATGATGGATAGCTCATTACAAGCTGCTTTTGGCTTGATTGAAGATTTCTCTAAACTTCCTTCACAACCTTCAGTGCCTTTTGCATTGGATATGATACGCATAATATCTGCCAGTACAGAAACCATGTTTGCTTGGGTTCGTTACTCAAAAGGAAGTAAACCTACGGATTCAATTACCAAAATAGATATTGATTTATGTGATCAGGAAGGAAATATATCTGTGCAAATGAGAGGATTATCCTCTAGGCAATTAAGTATAGATACGGTTGAAGCACAAAATAGGAGCATCGGGACTATATTAGCGAATCCTTTATGGGAAATATGTGAAATGGTTCAGGAATCAGAAAGCAGACAAGATGAATTCGTGCAAAAACACATTATACTATGTGAAATACCCGGAGCAAATGCCAGCCAGTTAGAAGCATTAATTCATAATAGTCATTGTATATTGCTTGAAGCATCACAAAAAAATATAGCAGAAAGGTATAAAGAACATGCATTGACTTGTTTTGAAAGGGTTCAGGAGATAATAAAGAGTAAACCCGAAGAAAAGATCCTTATCCAAATTGTTATTGATGACATTAAGGAACAAGCACTTTTTTCCGGGTTGTCAGGATTATTAAAAACTGCCGCTCAGGAAAACCCTAAATTAACAGGTCAAATCGTTATCACAAAATCAGATGTAAATACAGAGGAACTTGCCGAACAACTGAAGAAAGCAGAAACCAGACCTGAAGAATCTTTCATTAGATACGAAAAAGATATATCCTATGTTTTACGTTGGAAGGAAGTACAGCCAGAAGAAGATACAACTAAAAATAAATTTAAAGACCAAGGGGTTTATCTAATAACAGGAGGACTCGGTGCTTTAGGAATTTTGTTTACTAAGGAAATTTTACAACAAACCAAGGAGGCAAAAGTAATATTAACGGGACGCTCGGAACTAACAGAAGAAAAACAGGCAATTATAAACGAACTGTCGGTAAATACTAATCAGGTTGTGTACAAACAACTTGATCTAAGTGATCCTAATCAGGTAAATGCTCTTATAGGTACAATTATAAAGGAAGAAAAGCAGCTAAACGGTATTATTCATAGTGCAGGTATGATATTGGATAATTTTATCCTTAAGAAAACTAGCGTTGAATTTAGTAAGGTTCTGACTCCAAAAGTAAAAGGAACCTATCATCTGGATCAGGCAAGCAAGGATGTTAACCTTGACTTTATAGTATTGTTTTCTTCCTTATCAGGAGCAATGGGTAATCTGGGGCAAGCAGATTATGCAACTGCGAATGCGTTTATGGATCAGTTTGCTATGTATCGCAATCAGTTGGTAGATCAAAAATTAAGACAAGGAAGAACTATTTCTCTCAATTGGCCTTTATGGAGTGAAGGTAATTTGAGCATTTCTGAGAAGAATATAGATATGCTACGACAGGCAACAGGTATAGAGCCTATGCAAACAACGTCTGGTATTCAGGCATTTTATAGCAGTATGGCTTTACAAAATAGCCAAACATTGATTATGGAAGGCGATATGGAGAAAATGCGTCATATTCTGCTTCCAAACCAGACTAGTCACACAGAATCTTCATCCGCGGTTATAGGTAAAATCGAGGCAGAATCTTCACCAGTTTTCAAAGTAGATTCAAATAGGCTTCTGGATCAAACGGTAGTTTATTTACGTAAATTATTTGCAGGAACATTAAAACTTTCTGTTCAGGAGCTTGATCCAAAAGCTCCTTTAGAAAATTATGGTATAGACTCCATTCTGGCCATGAAATTGACCAATATACTCGAGGAAACCTTTGGTTCTCTTTCTAAAACACTATTTTTTGAATACCAAACGATAAAAAGTCTGGCTGGGTTCTTTGCAAAAACATACCCTCAGGTTATTCAAGAACAAGCTGGGATCAAACAAACAGTATCTTCAGTAGTAGAATTATCAGAGAATAATAGAAAGAAACAACCATTGATTTCTGCGTTACATTCAAGCAAACGTTTTTTTAGTAGAGACGTTAATACGCAACGAGAAGTAGCTATTATAGGTTTGAGTGGCAAATACCCACAAGCAGAGAATTTGCAAGAATTTTGGGAAAATCTAAAAAATGGCCGGGATTGTATTACAGAAATTCCTGAAGAACGTTGGGATACCAAGCAGTTTTTTAACTCTAAGAGTAATCAAACTGGAAAAAGCTACAGTAAGTGGGGAGGATTTATCAGCGATGTAGATAAATTTGATCCGTTATTTTTTAACATATCCCCCAAAGAGGCAGAATTAATGGATCCGCAAGAGCGACTTTTTATAGAAACGGTCTGGCAAACTATTGAGGATGCAGGATATAGTAAAGACAGTATTTCAGCAATAGGTAAGGTAGGAGTATATGTAGGAGTTATGTATGGGCAATATCAACTTTACGGAGCTGAGGCTATGTTGGCAGGCAATGCAATTGTTCCTGGTTCATCTTATGCTTCCATAGCAAACAGAGTTTCTTATTATTTGGATCTGCATGGGCCTAGTATTGCTTTAGATACTATGTGTTCTTCATCTCTTACAGCTATTCATCAAGCATGCGAAGAAATACGAAAAGGTGAAATAGAAGCAGCTATTGCCGGTGGAGTTAACGTTTCTATACATCCTCATAAATATCTTATGCTAAGTCAGGGAAATTTTGCAGCTAGTGATGGCAGATGCCGAAGCTTTGGAGAAGGTGGTGATGGATATGTAGCTGGCGAAGGTGTAGGTGCCGTTTTGTTAAAGTCGCTTGATAAAGCAATAGAGGATGGAGATCATATATATGGAGTAGTTAAATCCAGTGTAATTAATCACGGAGGAAAAACCAATGGATATTCTGTACCGAATCCCAATGCTCAAGGAGATTTAATTTTTGAATCTCTTAAAAAAGCTAAAATTGATCCTTCAACGTTAAGCTATATCGAAACTCATGGTACAGGTACTGCTTTGGGAGATCCAATAGAAATTACAGGATTAAAGAAAGCTTTTGGAGAGTCTGTATCACAAAAACAATTTTGTCCTATAGGTTCGGTTAAATCAAATATAGGGCACTTGGAATCAGCAGCAGGAATAGCAGCAGTTACAAAAGTGTTACTCCAGTTAAAGCATAAACAATTGGTTCCTTCCTTACATTCAGCAACATTAAATCCAAATATAGATTTTAAAGAATCCCCATTTTATGTACAGCAAAAATTAACACCTTGGGCATCTTCTAACACACATCCAAGACGAGCAAGTATTAGTTCTTTTGGTGCTGGAGGTTCTAACGCACATCTTATTATAGAAGAATATAATGGAATAAATAGACAAGTAAGCGAATCCACCAATAAGACGCCACAAGCATTTGTTCTTTCTTCTAAAAATCATAGTGTACTTTTAAAGTACGCAGAAAAAATGATAGATTTTCTTAGAAGTAATAAAGATATTTCACTAACAGATGTAGTGTATACTTCACAAGTGGGGAGAACGCCAATGAACGAACGTCTTGTAATAGTTGCCACTAGTATTGATGAACTTGAGGAAAAACTAGAGCAGTGGTTACACATTCATAAGATAAAAGATTCTAAAGTATTAGAAAGAAATACAGAGGAGTCAGAAGGGGTTTACTATGCTAACATTAAAGATGCTCCATCTAATACCAGAGCTTTATTAGAAGGAGAAGAAGGTAATGCTTATCTAAAAGTAATAATGAATACCCGAAATCTGGAAAAATTAGCAAAACTCTGGATCTCTGGAGCAGATATTGATTGGTCTCTACTCTATCAGGATGTTTATCCAATGCGTATTTCTCTTCCTACATATCCTTTTGCTAAGGAGAGATATTGGTTTAATACACCAAAAATTTCTGTAACTACAGATAATGTAGCTATACAAGAGTTTTATACAAAGGAGGTATCTATAGAAGAAAAACAAAAGTTACATTACTATCCTAAATGGGTAGAGGGTAATCTAAGTCTTTCAGAAGAAAAATCTACAAGTGGTTACATTTTGATTTTTGATACCACAGATGAGTTGTTTCTTACGTTACAGAAAGAATCAAAACAAGATACAGAAGGGAATTCGTATATTTTGGTAAAACCAGGGCATGTTTATGAAGAAGTAGAATCCTCAATTTTTACTATTGATCCTCAACAAAAAGAACATTTTAAACAATTAGTAGAAAACCTTAGTACAAAAGGACAGCTTCCTTATCGAATTATTCATGGTGGGTTAGAAGCAGGCAATTTTGATAAAAAGGAAGACATAACCCGTCAGCTAGATTATAGCATCTATTCACTGTTCCATTTATGTAAAGCTTTGATGGAACAAAAAGAACATATATCCCTTCAGATATTATCTGTTTTCTTAGGGAATATGAGTTTATCCAATTCACTAAACGCCGCATTGGGAGGATTTTTTAAAACTCTCGCTCTGGAGAACCCATACTACCAAGCAAAAGTTATAGAGATTCAGGATAGTTTGGATAATAAGCAACTATCTATAAAAGAGAAAGTCCGTATCATTCAGGATGAATTCAATGATATAAACTGGAAGAAAAATGAAATTCAGTACAAATTTCAAAAAGAAAATCAAGCCTATGTCCGTAATATTAAAGAATTAGTACAGTTGCCTCATGTTGAAAGTAATAAAAACCGTTTACCATTAAAACAGAATGGAGTTTATATAGTATCAGGAGGCTTAGGTGGATTAGGCCTTGTTTTTAGCGAATATTTGGTGAAAAATTACCAGTGTAATTTAATCCTTTTTGGACGGTCAGTAATTAAACCAGTTCAACAGGAAAAACTCGAGAAACTCAAAACCTACGGTACTCAAATTATTTATTTACAAGCCGATGTTTCAAAGTTAGAAGATATGGAGGCAGTTGTTAAAGCTGCAAAAACCAATTTCTCACAAATCAATGGCGTTATTCATAGTGCAGGTATTAATCAAGATTCATTTATTTTTAAGAAATCGCCAGAAGAGATGAATAAGGTGCTTGCCCCAAAAGTTTATGGAACAGTTAATTTGGATCTGGCAACGAGAGGAGAAAATTTAGATGTCTTTATTCTGTTTTCTTCAATTGCAGGAATAATGGGTAATATAGGGCAATGTGATTATGCTTATGGTAATCATTTTCTTGATTCATTTGCAGAAATCAGAGATGGTTTAGTGAAAGAACAAAAACGTTTTGGTAAAACATTATCTATTAACTGGCCTTATTGGGAAGAAGGTGGGATGCATATCTCTAATGAAGAAATTACTCTAATTGAAAAGGAAACGGGTCTTTGCCCTATACCAATTAAAGAGGGTATAAAATTCATGGAAGAGTTTTTGTTGTCTGATCTATCACAAGGTATTCCTCTTTATGGGTTCTTATCCAAAATCCGACCTTACATAACTCAAGTTGCTAAAGAATTGGATAAAAACCAGTGGATTAATTCTAATTCTATAGATACAGAAATTCTTCTTGAAAAAACAGAAACATATCTCAAAGCTCTGATCGGAAATGAGATTAAACTTGATCCAGAGCGGATGGATACCACAGAACTGTTTGAATCTTTTGGTATTGACTCTATAATTATAAGTCAGATAAATATAAATCTGGAGAGAGACTTAGGTACTTTGCCTAAAACTTTATTCTACGAATATTCAACGATAGAAGAATTAGCAAACTATCTGATACAGAAAGAACAGGAGGCGTTGATCAGATTCCTAAACATAGAGTATTCCGTAAATAATTCAAGTAATCAAGATCTGCAAAATTATAAAATAGAAGCTCCGGATACATCTATAAGAGAGCGTAAGGTAGAGTCCCGAGATAAAATTAGTGAACCTTTTAAATATGAGGATTCTGAGCCTATCGCAATTATTGGAGTGCATGGAAGCTATCCTAAATCAAAAGATTTGAATGCCTATTGGGAAAACCTAAAAGAAGGAAAAGATGTAACAGATATGGTTCCCAAAAGCCGATGGGATTATGAGGAATTTTATGATAAAGATCCGGCAAAGGCAGCCGAAGGAAAAATTTATTGTAAGTCAGGGGGATTTATTAGCGATGTTGATAAATTTGATCCTCAGTTTTTTAATATTACTGCAGAAGAAGCCATAATAATGGACCCTCAGGAACGACTTTTTTTACAATCTGTATGGGCTGCTATTGAAGATGCGGGGTATACAAAAGATAGTTTAAAAAAGCGGCATCCAAAAGCCAAAAGTGCTGATGTAGGCGTATTTGTTGGAGTCACAACAAATACATATAATCTGTTAGCATCAGAAAACTGGAGCAAAGGAAATACAGTCCCCAGCGCACACCCTTGGTCAATAGCGAATCGTGTTTCCTATTTATTCGATTTTAACGGACCTAGTATGCCTGTTGATACAGCTTGCTCATCCTCTTCAGTAGCAATGCATCTTGCTTGCGAAAGTCTTAGAAAACAAGAGTGTCAGGTTGCTGTTGCAGGTGGAGTAAATTTATATTTGCATCCGTCTAAGTACCATTCTTTATGTAAAAATAGAATGATATCCCTTGGCGGGAAATGTTATAGTTATGGAGCAGGGGATGATGGTTTTGTTCCCGGCGAAGGGATCGGATCCGTTTTATTAAAACCACTTAGTAAAGCTATAGAGGATGGGGATCACATATATGGTACACTAATAGGAAGTTCGTTTGATCATAGTGGTAGATCTAATGGATATTCTGCGCCTAACCCAAATGCTCAGGCAAATTTAATCGAACAAACCCTTCAAAAAGCTAAGATTCATCCTGAAACTATTAGTTATGTAGAAGGTCACGGCACAGGAACACAATTAGGAGATAGTCTAGAAATTGTAGCTTTAACGAATGCGTTTCAAAAATATACTGAGAAAAAACAATTTATTCCTATTGGCTCAGTTAAAGCTAATATTGGGCATCCAGAGTCCGCAGCAGGAATCGCAGGTGTTGCAAAGGTGCTTTTGCAAATGAAACAGCAACAGTTAGTACCATCTATTAATTCTGATGAGGTAAACCCTAATATCGAATTTAAAGAATCCCCATTTTATCTTCAGCATCAGCTTACTCCTTGGGAACCTTCAACAGGTCACCCCAGAAGAGCTCTTATAAATTCGTTTGGGGCAGGAGGAGTTAATGCATGTTTAGTACTGGAAGAATATAAAAAATCAAAAATAATACAAGAGTATAAGGAATCTGGACCATATTTGTTTGTGCTTTCTGCAAAAAAGAAAGAACTCCTTATAGAATATGCAAATCATATACTCACGTATTTAGAAAAAGAACAGGATATAAATCTGGCAAACTTGTCTTTCACATTACAGGTGGGCAGAGAGGCTATGTCAGATAGATTGGCAATTATTTTTTCAGATAAAGCAGAACTAATTCAGCGATTAAAAGATTGGCAGAAGCATAATACAGATAAACATATTTATCAAGGCAAACTTGATCCTGGTATGAGAAGAAAAAAATCTCCAGATAAGGAACAAGAACTTCAGACCTTTTTTAATACAGGAAACCTGGATAAATTAGCCCAACTTTGGATCACTGGTATAGAAGTAAATTGGGAGAGTTTATATACCAGAAATAAACCCAATCGAATTTCAGCGCCAACCTATCCCTTTGCTAAAGAGAGATATTGGGTTTCAGATCAAGTAGCCCAAGAAAAAAGAGCAGTAGCAGAACCAATAAGAAGTCAATTACATCCTTTAATTTCATATAATTCATCTACATTAAGAGAAGTTCGTTTTACTTCGTTATTATCAGACAGCGAGTTTTATGCAATAGATCATCAGGTAAATGGAGAGAAAATTTTTCCAGGTTCGGGATTCATAGAAATTGCAAATGTTTCAGGAAACCTTGCAGGGGAGCAAAAAGTTTGTAAAATCAGGGATATTGTTTGGGCTCACCCATTAAGTTTTAAGAAAGGGCCACAATTTATTCAGACATCTCTTAAACCCAATGGTAGTGGCACTGAATTTAAAATTACTTCTCATGATGATGAAAACGAGCAAATAGTACATTCTGAAGGGAAGTTATTTTTTCAAAATAATAACAATCCTTCGATAAGTATTGAAAACATTTCGATTCAAAAACTTAAAGAACAATGTTCTGAATCTTTGGAGAGTTCTTATTATTATAAAGTTTTTAATCAGGCAGGCTTTAATTATGGATTAGCGTTTAAGACCATTCAGGAATTTTATGTTCATGAATCTTTTGCATTGTCAAAACTAAAACTGGCAGATCATTTAAAGGTTAATTTTGATCGTTTCACTCTTCATCCTTCTATTATTGATGGTGCCTTACAAACCGTTGCGGGACTAATTGGTCAGACAGGATCTACAGTTCCACATGTACCGTTTGCGATTGATGAAATTGAGATATTCCGTTCTTTACCTCAAACATGTTATGCGTATGTGCAAGTGGTTAATGTAGAAGCTCGTTCTCCGTCAGATATCAAAAAGTTTACTATAAAAATTATCAATGAAGCAGGAGATGTTTTAGTTGAGATTAAAAACTTTTATGTAAGAGCATTTGGTAAGGTGGATAAGCTTGATGATTTGGCGATAGAAGCAAACAATATGGCTCTCGCTGTGAGCTTGTAAGAAGAGTGGCTTAAAATTTAGCGAAATCAGGAGCTCAGGTAACAGCATAAGTCATATTTCAAAAAACAATAATGGTTCTGAAAAGAAACCAATGAAAGTACTCAACCAGTAATAAAGGGTTTCTTTCAATACACATAATTCAACTATTTTGATAGAAAAAAATGGAGAGGATTGTGGACTATACTTAATTTAAAAAAACTCACTAAAATTTTCATTTATGAAAGCAATTAAAGAAGGCTTAAAGGTATTATCCAGAGGAACTTGTGGTACGGCATTTTGTTCACTGCTAAACAGTGAATATGGTGTTCCAAACGAAATAGCAGAGATAGCAGCATCTCCCTTTGCAGGAGGGTTGCTCAATAGAGGATTTCAATGTGGAATGATAGGAGGAGCTGTTTTGGCTGCCGGAGCAGAATCATATCGCAGAAATGAAGATACGGGAGATGCTATAGCAATGGCAATAACAGCCACACAACACCTTATGGAATCTTTTAAAAAGAAGACAAATACTATAAGTTGCAGAGATATAACCGAAATGGATCTGTCAGGAAAATTAGCTCCGCTAAAAGTATTGGTAACAGGTAAAGCATTTACTTGTATGAAACTCGCAGGAAAATGGGCACCCGATGCTATTAAGTCTGCAGATGAGGGTTTGTCTGACGAGACTGTAAGTTTTTGCCCGGGATCTGTAAGTTGTGCTTCAGAAGTTGTGAAAAAAATGGGGGCTACAGATGAAGAGATGCTTATGGTAGCAGGATACGCTGGAGGTCTTGGCTTAAGTGGCAAAGAATGTGGAGCATTAAGTGCAGCGATTTGGTATAAGATGGTGGATTGGATTAAAAAGAATCCGGGTAAATCAATATCCTCATTTGATAGTCAGGAGACTAAAAAGATGTTAAGAGCTTTTTATGTTCAAACCGATTCGGAGGTATTATGTAGCAAGATTACCAACAAAGAGTTTAAAGATATAGATGATCATTCTGATTATATAAAAAGCGGAGGCTGCAAGAAGATAATTGATGCATTGGCTGCATTATAATTTAAAAATACAAGTATCATGTTAAAACAGTTATTGAGCAAACGAAATATTTATTTCGATCATAACGCAACAACCTATACAGCACCTTACGTAAGAAGGGTAATGAACAGGGTTTTGAAATCTTATTGGGGGAATCCTTCCTCTGGATATGCAAAAGGAAAAATGTCTGCACAAATTATCGAAAAGGCCCGTGAAAATGTTGCAGCTGCAATAGGGGCTCATTCACATGAGGTATATTTTTCGAGTTGTGCAACAGAATCTAATAATGCGTTATTAAAAACAGTGAGCAATCATTTCTATCCTGAGAAAAACAAAATCATTTCCACACCAATAGAGCACCCATCGGTGACTAAAACATTAGAGTATTTAAAAACCAAAGGGATAGATGTTCAATATTGCCCGGTAGATAGTTCTGGACGCGTAGTGCTTAAAGAACTTGAAGCAATGATCGATGATAAAACTTTTCTGGTTTGCTGTATGTTGGCAAATAATGAAATAGGTACGATTCAGGATATTAAAAAGATATCCGTAATGGCGAAAGCCAAAAATGCATTGGTTTTTTCAGACTGTGTTCAGGCATTGGGTAAAATTCCAATAAATGTAAAGGAATTAGGAGTGGATTATGCAACGTTTTCTGCTCATAAGCTATATGGGCCTAAAGGTGTTGGCGCTTGGTACGCCAAAATTAGTTGCCCCTTAGAACCATATATACATGGAGGAAGTCAGGAAGAGGGAATGAGGGCAGGAACCGAATCCATACATAATATAGCAGGTTTTGGAGAAGCTTGTAAACATGTAAATAAGTTTGTTTCCCTTTCTGTGAAAAACGAGCCTCTTAAGAAGATGTTTATTAATGAACTAAAAGAAATAAAAAAGGATCTGATAGTAAATTCTCCAATAGACAATTGTTTAGTGAACACCATTAATTTAACTTTTCCGGGCATTAGCAGCGGTGAATTGATGAAAATGCTCGATTATAATGGTATTGCGGTTTCTTCGGGATCTGCATGTAGTGCTTCTTCAAACAAACCTTCACACGTTTTAAAAGCAATAGGCTTAACAGATGATGAAGCGCAGGAGTCTATTAGAATAAGTTTTGGTGTAAAGACAAAAGATAAGCATATCAAATACGCCTTAAAAGTGATGAAACAATATCTTCTGGAGGAAAAAAAAGAGAAAGAATTAAACCCGCTTGTAAAACTCAATGAGTCTGGAGCATAGATAACCAAATATAATACCATTTCTGACTTAAAATTACCCCCTAAAATTTGCTCTTTTTAGTTTATGCTTCAAAATAAAATTTAATCATAGCCTTGACTATGCTTGCATTTTCTTTTTTGCCTAAACAAAAAATACCTGTATTTTATTTGAGTATTTTTAAATCAGAACTGGTATAACTTTTTAAGTAAAAAAAGAGGAAAGATGAAACGAATATGGATGAATTTAAACATCAGCTTTTGAAAAGTAATTGATTAAATTTATTAATACAGGAACGAAATGTTTATTCATACTCTTTGTTTTGTAACTAAATAGATGTTAAATGATTACTAAAAATAAAATGTGTAAAAATGGATAAATCCGAAAAATTTTGGGATAAGAGCGCAAATGGGTATGATAAGGAAGAAATGAAGGATAAAGATGGGCGAGCTAAAATCCTTGAAAGAACTAAAAGATATCTCAAAAAAGAAGATAATGTTTTAGATTATGGATGCGCAACAGGAATATTGGCAAACCAAATTGCAGCTAATGCCGAAATGGTTTATGGTATGGATATATCGTCAAAAATGATCCAGATCGCACAAAATAAAGCCAATGAGCTTAACATTCAAAATGTAAACTATTCTCATACAACGATATTTGATAAAAACTATAAGGAAGAGACCTTTGATGTTATTTTAGGAGTTTATGTACTTCACTTGTTAGACGATATGCCTAAGGTGTTAAGTAGGATAAATGAATTGTTAAAACCAGGAGGGCTTTTTATTTCTGTAACACCTTGCTTAGGAAAAAGAACCCTTACCGGTATATCATTATCCCTTTTGAGCAAAATAGGATTAATTCCAAGTCTGAAAACATATAGTGTTTCTGAACTTGAAAATTTCATTACAAATCAGGATTTTAAGATTATTGAAAAAGAATGTTTACAAAAAAAAGGGCAGCAATATTTTATTGTAGCAAAGAAGAATTGAGAGAAGTAACGATATAAAGATTATTAAAAATAAAACACACAAAAAATTAATTAAAAGAGATTAAAATGAAAACAACTATTTATAATAACGAGGATGGGGCATCAAGTACTAGCCAATCCAAGCAAGAAGAAAAAGGCATGCAAAAAAATAATAAATCAGAAATAGCATTTGCCGAGTTGGAGCGAGGTGTGCATGCAGCACTAGAAACGTATTCCAACGTACATCGCGGGAGTGGACATAACTCTATGATATCTTCTAACCTATATGATCAGGCAAGAGAAATCACCTTAGGATATATGGGGCTGGATGAAAACAAATACATAGTTGTTTTTTGCTCTTCAAAAAGAACAAATAACCTGAAATCTCAACTTAAACCAGGAACATACCAATGTTTGACAAGTCAGGAAATAGGAATTCCACTGGGGATAACAGCAGTTGCTATAGAAAAAAAAGCATTGCCAAAAGGCACACCATCAGAATGTGGTGGAGGAACAGCAAGACTTGTTGCAGCAGGTTGGGTAATCTGGAACAACGGACCAGATAAATTTGAAGCAGGTACCCCGGCTATTGTTAATGTAATTGCATTTGGTAAGTCACTTATACTGTTAAAACAATATGGAAAAGATATATTTAAGAAATTACCCAATACAGACCATGATGTAAAAGAATTGCTTTATAAAGATGAATTGGAGAAATACTCTGGAGCCGAGCTTATCAAGCAACTTAGGCAGACATTAATAGGGAGGGGCTTTATTGTACCAACAATGGAAGGTAAAAAGCAATTTGTAAATCTGGATAATAGCGCAAGTACCCCTACATTTACCCCGATATGGAATGCTTTTCGCCATGCAATTCGCTTACCAGAACAAAGAAAACAAGATTTGGTTCAGGAAGTAAAAACTATTTGTAGTGAAATCCTTGGGGCACCATTGGATACGTATGATATTATTTTTACTAAAAACACCACAGAATCGATCAATTTGGTATCTGAAAGTTTGGCAAACGAACCAGAAAAAGATATTGAGCCTACAGTGCTAATATCGTTATTAGAACACTCTTCTAATGATTTGCCTTGGCGAATGACATCCAAAATGTCACTGATTAGATTAGGAATCGATACCGACGGTTTTATTGATTTAGCCGAGTTAGAAACAAATCTACGGGAACATAACCAAGAACACAAGCACGGAAAAAAACGAATTAAAATTGTAGCTATAAGTGGTGCTTCTAATGTCTTAGGGATATGTAATGATATAGACAAGATAAGCTCGATTACCCATAAATACGGAGCAAAACTTTTGGTAGATGGCGCTCAGGTAGTTGCACATCGTAAGGTTGAGATGGAAAAAGACGGGATCGATTATCTGGCCTTTTCAGCTCATAAAGTATATGCACCATTTGGTACAGGAGTATTGGTTGTTAAAAAAGGATTACTTAATTATAATCTACATGAAATAAAACAATTTGAATCCTCTGGAGAAGAAAATATAGGAGGTATTGCATCATTAGGAAAAGCACTTGTGCTTTTAAGACGTATTGGTATGGATGTGATCCATGAAGAAGAACAAGCACTGACCAAACGAGTATTAAAAGGGTTGGCAGACATACCAAGTCTTAGGGTTTTTGGAATGAAGGATTTGGATTCTCCTAAATTTGACCAAAAAATTGGGGTTATTGTCTTTGAAACAAGAGAAATTCTGCACAACAAATTGGCTAAAGAAATGTTTCATAAAGGAGGTATTGGGGTGCGATATGGCTGTCACTGCTCTCATTTATTGATCAAGCATTTGCTTAAAACTCACCCTGTACTTGAGCAGGTTCAACGTGCTGTGCTAACCGTTTCTCCAAAAACGCAGCTTCCCGGAGTTATAAGAGTGAGCCTTGGGATAGAAAATACAGAAGAGGATATTGATACTTTAATAGAAGTTTTAAATAAACTAACCAATCAATCCAAAGGAAAAGTTAGTAGCGAACAAAAGAAATCGATCACTCAGGCAGAATCTGATTTTCAGAAACAGTTGGACGAATTTTCAAAAACCGCCATCCAACGAGTTTACGCATAGTTGTTTAAGGTAATAAACAATAACAAATATTTATTAAAAGGTAAAAGCCTTACCCCATATCATAAGTATAATAACCAGAAGCATTTATAGCTTAAACTTTTTACATGGTCTTTATCAGGCAAAAAGAGATTTTATTTATTACCATGAAACATATTCTTAATTAAGCCTTTATAGCTGTATATCCATCTTAAAATGAATATATAAGTAAAGACCTTATTGTAAATAGTATAATCACGAATTGTTGCAAATTACATTTCAGTGGTAATTCCCTGTGTTTTGAAGCTACTGTAGATGCTTTGAGATCTATCACAATGCACTAAAAAGTAAGCAGGATCAAACAGGGAAAATTTAATTTTTAATCATTTAATAATATAAAAAATATATGCGAATAGCAGGAATTGAAGCGATGAACGTCTTTGCAGGCACAACATTTTTGGATGTAGAAAAGCTTGCAGAACATCGTAAATTGGATACATCCCGATTTAAAAACCTTCTTATGAAAGAAAAAACCGTAGCATTACCGTATGAAGATCCGGTTACTTTTGGAGTAAATGCAGCGAAACCCATTATCGATGCTCTTAGTCCAGAAGAAAAAGATCGTATCGAGTTGGTAATTTCATGCACAGAATCGTCTTTTGATTTTGGTAAATCAATGAGTACTTATTTTCATGA
Source organism: Aquimarina sp. (assembly GCF_977115655.1). Lineage (NCBI taxonomy): Bacteria > Pseudomonadati > Bacteroidota > Flavobacteriia > Flavobacteriales > Flavobacteriaceae > Aquimarina > Aquimarina sp. The sequence goes on along the minus strand of NZ_CDSBKO010000006.1, from coordinate 45,168 downwards.
AATTTTAGATTTAAGTCGCAACTGTCGATTATTTGAGGTGAAAAATGCATGTTATTCCGGAGTAGCAGGATTTCAAATGGCAGTTAATTTTATTCTGTCCCAAACTTCACCCGGGGCAAAAGCTTTGGTGATCGCAACCGATGTATCCCGTTTTATGATTGAAGAAGGAGGGGATGCCCTCACTATGGAATGGTCATTTGCAGAACCCAGCGGTGGTGCAGGTGCTGTCGCAATGTTGGTTAGCCAGAAACCTCATGTATTTCAGGTAGATATTGGCGCTAATGGGTATTATGGTTATCAGGTAATGGATACTTGCAGACCAACTACAGATGGCGAAGCTGGGGATTCAGATTTGTCATTACTATCTTATTTAGATTGTAGCGAGAATGCTTTTTATGAATATCAAAAACGTGTTCCTGAGGCAGACTATGCCAAAACTTTTAGTTATCTGGCATTTCACACTCCTTTTGGAGGAATGGTCAAGGGAGCTCATCGTAATTTAATGCGCAAAACAGTGAAAGCAAAAACTAAGGATATTGAAATAGATTTTGAGAACCGTGTAGTTCCTGGGTTAATTTACTGTCAGCGCATAGGTAATATTATGGGAGCTACCGCTATGATGTCTCTGGCAAGTACTATAGAGAATGGTAGTTTTGACGGGCCACAAAGAGTAGGATGTTTTTCATACGGATCTGGTTGTTGTTCCGAATTTTTTAGCGGTATAGTTAGCCCGGAAAGCCAAAAAAGTATGCAAAAATTTAATATTAAGGAACAATTTGATAAAAGATATGAACTAACGATGGATGAATACGAAAATCTATTAGTTGGTAGCAATGCAGTAAAATTTGGTACACGTAATGTAACTCTGGATGCTGATTTTATTCCCCAGTCCCAAAAAGCACTTGGTAAAGAAACACTGTTTTTGAAGGAAATTAAAGAATTTAAAAGAATATACGAATGGAGGTCTTAAGTAGCACAACATCTTACGAAACCATAAAAGTGAGATTTGAAGAAGATATCTGTTTTATTCAAATCGATCGCCCGGAAGCTAATAATGCAATTAATAATAGTTTAGTCGAAGAATTTACTAATGTACTTAATTTGTGTGAAGAGCAGATTAAAATAGTAGTTATTGAAGGTTCTAAGGAAGTGTTCTGTTTTGGGGCAGATTTTAAAAGTATTCAGGAGAGTCTTGAAAATGGTGTTCTGCATCAGGAACAAAATCCAGAATTAATGTATGATCTGTGGGCGAAACTGTCCTCAGGTCCCTACATTACTATTGCACATGTTAGAGGGAAAGCTAATGCCGGGGGAATTGGTTTTGTAGCTGCATGTGATATAGTACTTTGTGAAGAAAAAGCAGTATTTAGTCTGTCTGAACTTCTTTTTGGGTTGATGCCTGCTTGTGTTCTCCCTTTTTTGATCCGTCGGGTTGGATTTTCTAAAGCAAATTATATGACATTAATGACGCAGCCTGTATTAGCAAAGCAAGCACACGAATGGGGGTTGGTCGATGTATATGAAGAAAATAGTGAGAATTTGTTAAGAAAACATTTGTTACGACTACGATTACTATCAAAACAAGGAGTTATTCGTTATAAAGGGTACATAAACAAACTAAATAATTTTCATGGGGCTTCTAAAGAACATGCTTTAGCTGCTAATATTGAAGTGTTTTCTGATCAAAATAACCTGGATAAAATAGCAAGGTTTGTAAAAACAGGTCAGTTTCCTTGGGAATGAATACAAATAATACCAATTATACTTTGAATTTACCGTAAAAGAAAATAATGATTTTTTTCTTTTTATGAATTAGAAAATTAAAGCATACCCTTAGTTACGGTTTCATTTTATGATGAAATAGAAAGGAAAAAAAGGGTGTTTTATTGCGGTAACTTCAAAGTGTAAATGGTATAATAGATCTGGACACTAATTTAACCAGATAAAATACTCTATAAACTGGGTTTGACTAATGCTTTATATTTCTATAAAAAGTCAAACCCATATAGTTTAACAGATTCTGTCGTCGATTATTTTCTGATAGATTTTAGAGGCAGGTATAAAAAATATAAATCATTATAATTTACTTTTAAGAAAAGTATGAAGGGTAACTCCAACTTCGTCAAGAATAGTGCATATAGTATTAGTATCTTATTTTTTTGTTTTTCATTTGCTTATGGTCAAGTTCCTGTTGAAAAGGATTCTATAGGAAGTTGGGAGGATTTTAATATGATCGATATAGAACCTTCTATAAATGAAGATAAAAACAAGTCTTCCTCATGGAGTTCGAATATATTTAAAGGTATGCGTTTGGGAATACAATATGATATTACATATAAATTTGAAAAACCAGACAAAATAATGAACAACAGGCTTTCATATCGGTTAGAATATTCTCGGGCTTTTTTAGATTATTTTTCACTTCATGTGGATACTAAGGTATTTACTTTTTTCAAAAAAGATCATAGGATTAAAAGTGAAGAGGATATAATGTCGTTTGAAGGAAGGACAAGGGAAGCTTATTTACAGGCTAGTTTTAAAAAAACAAGTATAAAAGCAGGAATCCAGATAATCGTATGGGGAGAATCTGATTATGCAATTGTTACAAATGAAATAGGTCGTTTGGATTACAGAGAACCTTTAAGTCTTAATATAGATGATTTAAGGATTGGACAACCAATGCTTACTGTTGATCAGTACACATCCTATGGGAATTGGAGTGCATTTTTTGTGCCTTATCCTCAATTTAATGAGCAGCCAAGAAAAGGGACAGGATATTATTATGATCCTTTTGATGTAAATGTTGAATATGAAAAGAAAAAACAGGATGAAAATTTTTTTGAATATGGCTTAAGATGGAGAAAAACTTTCGGGAAAAGTGATATTAGTATTATGGCAGCCAGTTTGATAGACAATCAATATGCCTTAACGATGGTTGCTCCTGATCTTATATCCAGAAGCAAAGAACGTTTTTTTATGACTGGTGTGACCTTCAATCGTGCAATAAATAATTTTCTGGTTAAAGGGGAGGTAGCGATAAAATCACAAAAAACATATAATGATGCATCGTTTCAGATGGTAAAAAAAGATGCACTAGACGCATCACTAGGGATTGACTATTCGCCCAACAGTACCTTTACAGTAAGTATGGAAGCCGTAAACTATCATATAATAAATTGGACAGATGAAATTCAGGGCATTCCCAGAAACAATCACATATTGTTGTTGGCCTTGAGCAAACAATTAATGAAAAATGATTTATCCCTTAGTTGGGCGTCTATGTATAATGGGCCCTATACCAATTTTTTTAATGTGTTATCAGCTTCCTATAATTGGAATGACCATATTACATTAAATTGTGATATGCTTATTCCCATCACCAAGGATATTAAAAGCGGCTTTTATCCTTATCGGGATCAAAAACAATTTGCTTTTAGGATCTTATACCAACTTTAGCCAGATTAAATTTAGTCTACTTATAATACTCTTTGGATATTACAAATAGTCTGGAAAAATTTAAACAAAAATAGAAAAGTATTTTCTTATCAGATAACCGCAGAATTTTTATAACTCTTATAAAGAAAGTAAGCTTAAACGTTCAAACGGAATTACAAATAGCTGTTTTATAAAACAAAAACGATGAAATGAATAAACACAATATATTTATGTTTTCCGGGCAAGGGTCTCAATACTACCAAATGGGTAAAGAACTCTACGAGCAGCATAAACAATTTAGATATTGGATGGATCATTGTAATGAAATGGTTTCTCCATTAATAAAAACCTCTTTAATAGATGTTCTTTATCAAGGAAAGGGGAAAAGTGACCCCTTTGATAACATTCTTTATACAACCCCTGCCTTATTATGTATCCAATATAGTATGTTTAATGTACTTGAAGAAATGGATATTCAACCAGATTTCTTAATGGGTTACAGCATAGGCGAGCTTAATGCAGCCGTTGTTTCGGGGGCTATTTGCTTAGAAGACGGGATTAGGTTAGCATTTAATATAGGCAAGCTTACAAATGAAAAAACCAAACCTGCGAATATGCTCGCCATTATGGGGTCAAAATCAATAATAACTGATTTTCCAGATGTTTTTTTAAACTGTTGGCTTACCGCAGAGAATTTTTCGGATAATTTTGTGGTAAGTGCGTTACCGAACACTATAAAAGATCTTCATGAAATTTTGAAGAAAAAGAATATAATGTCTCAAATATTGCCAGTTAACTATGGTTTTCATACAGAGCTCATAGATCCAATAGAAGAGGATTTTAAAAAACTGGTTAAAAACATACATATATCACCAACCAGAATCCCTGTGATATCTTCATTAAAAGAAGGAATAGTTCGGGAGCTAGACGGTGATTATTTATGGAAAGCTATCCGGTATCCGGTTAATTTTGAACAAACGGTTAAAAGAATAGAACAAACGGGCGATTATATTTTTATTGATGTCGGACCAAGCGGAACCTTGTCAACTTTCGTTAAATATATACTTTCTCCCAATTCTTTTTCAATTTCTATACAGACGATAAATCAATTTGGAAGGGATTTGAGTGCTATTGAAAAACTGAAAACTTGTTTGTACCAACAACATCAGCTATAGTAAATATAAAAAATAGTTAAACACTTATTATAAACAACGGCGCTGTACCCAAGAGGTTTAAGGGAAAGGCCTGCAAAGCCTTTATTTCAGTGGTTCGAATCCACTCGGCGCCTCTAAAAAAATCATAATAAAACACAAAATTTATACATCCATAAAAATTGAAAATTTAAGAATGAATAGTAAACATATAGATGTTGGATATAGCGGTGTAATACAGGTTGTTATACATAGAATGACATATATGTCTATAGTAAACTATAGCTATATGATATTGGATTATATTAATAATCAGGCAATTATTGTAGATCCTGCCTGGGATATGGAAAAAATAGAGCAAACCTTGGAAGATACAGGAACAGTTTTGCGCGGAATTTTACTTACACATTCTCATCCTGATCATATCCATTTAGCCAAACCATTAGCAGAAAAATATCATTGTCCGATATGGATGTCAAATGAAGAAATAGAGGATTCCGGGTTTAGTGCCCCCCAACTAGTTGGTATAGATAAAACACCATGGTCTGTTGGTCAAATACAAATCGAACCTATATTTACACCAGGTCATACACCAGGAGGGATGTGTTACTTAATAGGGAACAGTCTGTTTACAGGCGATACATTATTTATAGAAGGTTGTGGTTTATGTCCGGATGTACAGTCTGCACATGATATGTTTAAAAGTATCGAATGTCTAAAAAACAAGCTTAAACCAGAAACCCTAATTTTTCCCGGGCATAGTTATGGAAGACCACCAGGGCAAACATTTTCATTCGTATTGAAAAATAATATATACCTGCAATTTAATAACAAAAATGATTTTACCGCCTATCGGTTAAGAAAAGGGCAAAATAAAGTAAGCTTTTTCGATTTTAAATAAGAAAGGATATAAAAGTCAAAAATTAGTACATATAATAATATAAATTAAAATAAGAGAAATTATGTCAAAAGAACATGTTTTTGAAGTAGTAAAAAATATTATCGTGGAAGTACTTCCTGATGTAGAATTAGATCAGATTTCCATAGAAAAAAGTTTGAAAGATCTTGGAGCTAACTCGATTGATAGAATGGAGATTGTTACCATGTCTATGGAAGAATTAGATCTTAAAATACCTTTAATGAGTTTTGCACAAGTTGGTAATATTGAAGGTATGGTCGACGTATTAACAGATAATTATGTGACGTCTGTCAAAAGTAATTAGGCTAGCACAGAGTAATACGAATAGATTAACAAAAAAAATGAGTTAATTATTTTGATTTGGGATTAAAATGAAATAAATAATGTTTACAACCAATAAAGTTGGAATTACAGGTATGGGAATTATTTCCTCTATAGGCAACGATGTTTCTGCATTTAGTAATTCTTTAAGGAACGGCACCTCTGGAATTAAGCAAGTACCAAACTTAAAAGAGCCGAGAGTATCTGTGGATATCGCGGCCAAAATAGAAAAATTTTCCTTTTCAGATTCTGTAGATCGTTTTCAAAATATATCAGATAAAAAACATCATCTCGCTAATCGATTAGGAAGAAGAGCTCCTTTTGTTATTCAAACATCTATCCTATCAGCTTTAGAGGCTTGGAGTAGTGCCAGATTGTATGATGGCAAGATTTTGCCAGAACGAATAGGAGTTATTGTTGCAGGGCAAAATAGCACTCAAAATTATCAATATGATTTAGTTTCAAAATTTAAAAAAAATCCAGAATACCTTTCTCCCCGTTACGCACTTGAGTTTTTAGAAACCAATCAAGTGGGGGTTTTAAGTGAATTGTTTGATATAAAAGGAGAGGGATTTGTTGTGGGAGGAGCCTCTGCTACCGGAAATGTGGGAGTAATTAAAGGCTCCCAACTTGTTCTTTCGGGTATAGTAGATGTATGTTTGGTAGTTGGTGTTGTAGCAGACCTTTCTCCTATGGATATTCAAGGTTTTATAAATATTGGAGCTATGGGTGGTAAAAAATATATAAATCACCCAGAAAAAGCTTGCCGCCCTTTTGATAAAGAACACGAAGGTTTTATTTATGGTCAGGCAAGTGCATGTGTAATTCTTGAATCAGAATCCAGTGCTGTTAATAGAGGTGTTCCTTTTTTGGCAGAAGTTAAAGGCAGCGCATTTCATCTGGACAGTAATAGTTCTGCCAATCCAAATGTAGATGGAGAAGCAAAAACTATGCTTTCGGCACTAAGCCAAGCAGGATTGTCAGTTTCAAATGTTAATTATATAAATACCCATGGAAGCTCTTCTCCTTTAGGGGATAAAACAGAGGCAGAAGCTATCCAAAAGGTCTTTAAAAACCATACTTCTAATTTGTGGTTAAATTCAACAAAAAGCTTAACAGGGCACTGTTTATATTCCGCAGGATTAGTAGAACTTATTGCAACAGTTGAACAAATGAGCAAAGGATTCTTACATCCAAATAAAAATCTCGAAGACCCTATTTGTGATGATTTACAATTTTGCGGTGCAGAAGCTTTGGATCATCACATAGATGTTGCGATGAGTAACTCTTTTGGTTTTGGGGGAATAAACACCTCAATCGTGCTAAAGAAAGCACAAAATTAAAAGGATATAAAAAATAATAAAAATAATAAAAAAATGAAGAAAACATTTGTATTCCCCGGGCAGGGCTCACAAAAAAAGGGAATGGGGGAAAATCTTTTTGATGAGTTTCCTGCGTTAACCAAAAAAGCAGATAAGATATTAGGGTATTCCATAAAGGAACTTTGCTTAGAAGATCCTAATCGGCAGTTAAATCAAACCCAATACACCCAACCAGCATTATATGTAGTAAATGCTCTGTCGTATGAGAAAAAAATTAAAGAAGGAGAAAAGAAACCTGATTTTTTAGCAGGTCATAGTTTAGGAGAATATAATGCATTACAGGCAGCAGGAGTGTTTAGTTTTGAAAGTGGTCTTAGACTGGTTAAGAAGAGAGGAGAGCTAATGAGTAAGGCTAAAAACGGAGGTATGGCTGCTATTTTAAACTCATCAGAGGCACAAATTCAGGAAATATTAAAAGAAGCTAATCTCGCTATTGATATTGCGAATCTAAATGCGCCTTCTCAGATCGTTATTTCTGGCTTAAGTGAAGATATTGTAAAAGCACAGTCATATTTTGAAAAAGCTAATACGATGTTTATCCCTTTAAATACCAGTGGGGCATTTCATTCTCGTTATATGAAAGAAGCTGCAGCTGAGTTTGAAAAATGGATAAAGAAAACCAGGTTTGTTAAACCAAAAATTGAAGTAATAGCCAATGTAACAGGTAGACCCTATAAATTTGAAAATACAGAACAACACTTAACAGATCAGTTATCTAATAGTGTAAAATGGTCAGAAAGTATTACCTATTTATTGAATCAAGGGGAGATGGAATTTGAAGAACTTGGAGTAGGAAATGTGTTGACCAAATTGATAGGATATATCAAAAGAGATCACGCCAAAGATAAGAGTACACAGTCTGAAGAAAAGATAGCCGCTACTCCAGAAAAACATATCGATGCTAAATCAGGAAAAGAAAGTATTTCAAAAATAAAGGCTATAGTAGAAAAAGAACAATCAGACCCTGCTAAACTTATTGAGCAATGGAACCATGCTTACCCGGTAGGAACCAAAGTGATTTCAGATTTTTATGATACAGAATTAGAGACCAGAACAGAAGCAGTAATGTTATTTGGTCATCGAGCAGCAGTATACATGAAAGATTATAATGGATATTTTGATCTAAGAGAAGTAAAACCTGTGCAACAGTAATATTGTATGAAAAATAAATTAATATTTATTTTTTTAGATGGGGTTGGTTTAGGGAAAAAAGTGGACTCAAATCCATTTACTAAAGCTTTTATGCCAACAATATTTAATCTGCTTGGAGAGAAATTAACGAATACCACAAATGTTACTGAGCAAAATATCTTGGTGAAAGGTATTGACGCTTGTTTAGGAATAGAGGGGGTTCCTCAAAGCGCAACTGGGCAAACATCTTTGTTTACAGGCTATAATGCTCAGCAACATTTGGGGTATCATTTAATGGCGTACCCAAATGATCAATTAATAACATTGATTAATAAACGATCCATCTTTAAATATGCCAAAGAAAACCATATCAAGAGTATTTTTGCAAATTCTTATACAGATGGATTTTTCAAATCTTTTGATAGTAATTCATCTAACTATAGTGTAACCACTCGTTGTGTTTTAGCAGCCGAAAATAAATTTAATACCTTAGACGATCTTGTAGAAAACAGAGCTGTGCATTGGGATATAACAAACGTTACTTTGCAAGATACACCAAATAATAGGGTATCTTTGATTGATCCGTTTACAGCAGGTAAAAATTTAAGAAATTTAACCGATGACTATGATTTGGTTTTATATGAATGTTTTTTGCCAGATTTAATTGGGCACAAAAAGGATATGAATAAATCTATTATGTTTTTAGAGATGTTTGATAAATTTTTAGAAGGAGTCATCCACAATAAACCGGAAAACGTTCAGGTTTTAATTACTAGTGATCATGGAAATATTGAGGATCTGTCTTTTGGAGGGCATAGTAAAAACCCGGTTCCTTTTATTTTAATAGGTAATAAAGCACATCAATTTTTAGATATTAGGAGTATTAATGAAATATTTGATAGGATGTTTTCAAAACTATTTGGTACTGTATCTATTAGTCAGTTTGAAAAAATGTAGTAATGCAGCCAGTAAATATTTTTTTTACATCCTTTAAAAACCCATTAGATCAGGGGGTTTTCTCAGATTATTTATCATTGCTATCTGCAGATTTAAGAAAAACAAATTCACGTTACATTCGTTGGCAGAACAGGCATGCACACTTGTTTGGGAGATTATTGCTTTTAGAAGCCCTTAAAATCTATGGGATAGAAGAGAATATTTGGGATCATGTAGCATATACATCATACCACCGACCCTATTTGACTTTAAATGGATATGATTTTAACATATCACATTCTGGCGATTTTGTAATTTGTGCTGTAGGTAAAGATATAAGATTGGGTGTTGATATAGAAAAGAATAAAGATATAAATTTTGAGCATTTTGGTAATATTATGACTCCTAATCAGTGGGATGAAATTAACCAAGCAAGTTGTCCTTTAAAAATGTTTTATAAATATTGGACAATTAAAGAAAGTGTGGTCAAAGCAGATGGAAGAGGGTTCTCTATACCCTTGGATGGACTTGAAGTGAATAATAATACTGTACAGCTTGATGAAAATCTGTGGTTCGTAAAAGAGTTAGAATTTACCAGTGGTTATAGTGTAGCGGTAACAACCAATCAATTATCAACATTTAAAATACATGAAATAAGTTTTTAATTTCATTAACAGCACCTTAAATACAAGGCAATTTAAGTTCGGGCAATCTGTTTATTCATTAGTCGATAAAACTTTTTTGTCAAAACCTTTAAACATTAGCCACATTCCAAAAGATAACTCAATCAAAGCAGTTGGTGCGTTTAAAATCAAATATTCGGGAGTAATAATTTCTATAACCTGAAATAATATTAAAAAACTAGCAATTGCAGATAATAATGTTCCAAATAATCCCCAAACAGGAAACCATTGTGGTAGCAATTTTGATTTTAATAGTATGATATATAGCAAAAAATTTCCTGTACATAAAACCAAAATCATAAATACATGATTTATATAGTCTCTTGTCATTTTTAAAACATTACCCAGAACTTCAATATTTAATGTATTTTGATGTGGGATTTTTGCAAATTCTTTACTTAAAACAAGAATCGATAGTAAAACAATAGTTCCTATGATTAGTAGTGTTGAAGCAATAATTCTGAAGGTTAAAAAACCAAGAGCTAAACTATTGTCATATTTTTTCAAAATAGGATATAGTAAAAAAGCAATGCCAGAGTATGTTAACGAGATAATAAACTGGCAAACAGCACCCATTATTACCTGAGTATTATTTTTAGCTGCTTCTGTTAAATATTGTGGACAGTCAATCGATGGTACTATACTAAAAACACCAACAACTATTCCGGTTACGAACAATAAACCTGCAATTCTTATTTTAAGTTTCATGTATGATAATAAGGCATAATAAAGTTATTAAAAATACTCCACGTATTAGGTACATAACACCATCGAATTTCTATTATTTTTCAGATAATTCTAGATTGCCATAAAGGGATTTATTTTATAAAAGGTAATCCCCAAACCGTTTAATGGTTATACCTTTTATCCTGCTTTTTTTAGACCTGGATTTGTAATATTAAAGATTCTTCAAACAGAAAATATTTTCACGACTTTTATCAATAAACAGAAAGATGAATTGCTTAAAATTCAAAAGCTCTGTTTCTACAAAAAAACCACTTCAATTTCGAAGTGGTTTTTTGTTTATATACATTTTTTTGAAATTACAAAAACTATTTTTTTATGATTTTTTAAAAAAACTATGTTTTTATTATTAATAATAGAATAAGTTAAATTTATAAGAGTATTTTTGAACAATAATTTTGAAAGCATCTTAAAAAGCGCTAAATTATCGTAATAAAATGAAACAGAATAGTATACATATCGAACCAGTATTGTTATTTAATCTAGGAGATTGTCGATGGATTAATAAAGTATCCGTAAATAACAGGGCGCTATGTTACTATTATGATCATTATTTAAAATAATATAAATATAAAAACTAATATAAAGTAGCAAGCGTTCAGGAAACTGGACGCTTTTTTTATTTTCTCAAATCCACAAAAAGCTTAAAAATTAGTCTGAATAATAAAGTTGAAGAGAGAAAATAATATAAAAAGTCACATTAATATGAATACGTAATTAAATAATTTGAAAATAAAATTATAAATTTTTTAAACGAATGTATAAAAGTTAATTAACACATAAAGATTAGTATTTGGAAAGCAAGTATCAGAGCAATAGACAGTTGCCAAAATATCCAAAAATTCGTTAAAAAACGAACAGGTATTCCTTTGCTTAATATATAGGTTAATTAACTGATAATCAACAAGTTATTTGTTAAAAATATTTGCAGAATCAAAAAAATATACACATCTTTGTATTTCAATACAAGCAATAATTTATTAGTTCAGGTATTAGAAAAAATAATTATTTACTGCGCAAAAAGAATGCGTACTAATACTGGATATTTGCAGTGTAATTAAAAACAAAAAAATAAAAACAATGAAGTATAATCAATTTTCTAAAAAAGGACAGGAGGACAGAAATTATCTGTTAGCCGTTGCATTCGAGAGCATCCTTGGATTGGGTTTATATACTTCGGTTGTTAACCTTCTTCCAGAAACGATGACCGAATCTAAAGGTATCAAAAGACTGGAAAGAGTACTTTCAATTATAAGTAATAACTTTCGTAACATAGTAATCAAAGACTGTTATACTTTTCATAAAGCTTTCATCTCGTAAGCTACAGAAAAGTAATCTTAAGAGGTCTGGTGTAACATTTTTGTTAAACATCACAATAGCTAGACAACAGGTTTTTTATTTTGGAACCATAATTAATTTCTGCAAGCAAATGCTATCAGAAAAATTCCGAAAGAAAATGAATTGTTATCTACTATTTATTAATCTCTTATAAGTCAGATTACTTAACTAACCAGTCCATATTTTCTATAATAACTAGGTGTATATATCTATATAAAGTTTTAAAGAACATCATCTTACAAACTGTCCATAGTGTATATGCTTATACCCTAAAAGTTATGTAGACCAAGTAAACTACTTGGTATGCACTAGGATTCTATAGAAAATACCTAATTGATCCCTCACAAAATCCAAACTACAGTTCGCTGCTACCCAAAAACGGGAAAGTAGGGTATCGCGACTGTATAGGATTGCACTTTCCCAAACAACTAATTGACCATTTCTCATAGGTACTTGGTATGCACAACATACCGATCTGGGGTGGACACCTATGAGCTACACCCTAAACTCTGGAATACAATAAAAATAATATCATGAAAACTTTAAAATACATATTCGTTGTCGTTTTACTCTTTTGTACCACCTTTACTTCTTGTACGCCAGATGATAGCGTACACGAAAACGAAATCCTACATACAGAAGTATTAGGAACTAGAGGTTCAGACAAAGAATTAGATGGAGGAGATAATTAACCATAAATAATTTAATTTAGTATTTTTGGGGGATGAAACATGATACTGTTGCGTCCCTCTTTTTTTTAGGAATATGGATACTAGTTGTATTTAATTCGTGTGGGCCTGAAAATCCAGAAGAGATATCGGTCCCTTTAGCCACACAAAAGAAAATAGATTCTCTAAATAGTTATTATGATTTTGCTTTTAAAGATTCTAACGATAAGGAAAAAAAACTAGACGCTCTTGATCACTTTTTAAAAGGAACAAAAGTGTTTAACTTTGATTCTTTACAATATAAAGGCTTCATTTTACAAACAAAACTTCTTAGCAAGTATGGGAATACCCCAAAAGCAATTGAGCAATCCTATCGTTTGTTAGAACTGGCAAAAAAGAATAATGATAGTTTTTATATGGGGAAAGCATTATATAAATTAGGATTGTATAATAAAAGATTAGATAATTATATAGAAGCTTTTCAGTTTTATAATGAAGCTTTTAAGATTAACAGAAATATAAAGGATAGCATCATTGCAGGTAAATGCTTGCTAGAAATGTCCAATGTTCAAAGAGCTTTAGGAGATCATAACGCCAGTAAAACAACGGCTACCGATGGTTTAAAATATCTAGAAAATTCAACAGAATATAGAATAATGTCAGGATTATATCATGGGATTTCTATATCATTTAAAGAATTGGGAAATCAAGAAGAAGCACTGCTGTGGAATTCTAAAATTCTACATCTATGTAACGATTCCATCGCAAAAAAATATATTGGGGTTCATAATCTTCCTATCTTTAAAAATACTCGAGCAAATATTTTAGCAGAGCAGCAAAAATATGCAGAGAGCATTCGTATTTTACAAGCCTTATTAAAGGATAAGAATGTACTTGAAAACGAAATAGATTACGCCCAAGTGTTAAGTAATTTGGGATATATTAAGTTTCTTCAAAATCCGAAAAACCCAGAAAGCGAAACGATGTTATTACAAGCGCTTGATATCAGAGAGCAAGAAGAAGACATTTTTGGGTTATATAATAGTAATATACATCTTACTAAATATTATAGAGATAAAAATATTGAAAAAGCAAAACATCATGCATATAAAGCATATCAAAGTTTAGAAGGTTTCGAGGATTATGAAGCATTGTTAGAAGTACTAACACTAATTACCGAGTTGAATCCGGATTCTTTAGAAGATCATCAGCGTTTTAAAGACGCTAGTCTTAAACTTATGCAACTGCGTAAAAAGACTCGTGAAATCTATGCGCCTACTCGTTTTGAAAATGAAAGTTTATTAAAACAGAATGAAGAAAAAAATCTAAAAATATCCGAAGTTCGAAACCAAAACACCATATACTTACTAGGGATATTATTATTGGTTACTGGGATTGGATTTGTGATCTATTTTTTTAGACAACAAATGCGGTATCTTAATCAAGAAAATAAGATAATACAGTTTCAAGCCAGTTACGAAACAGAAACCCGTATTGCCAAAAGGCTGCATGATGAGTTAGGTAACGATATTTTTCAAGTGATGATGCAATATCAAAACGATCCACACGATCCGCAAATTAAAGATAAACTCAATAAATCGTATATAAAAGCACGGGATATATCACGCGAAAATAATGAGTTTGAAATTGGGGATACGTATGCCGAAGAGCTAAATAATATGCTGCAAAACTATACCCAAAACGGGATTAGGTTAATTGCAATAGGATTTGATACGATAGATTGGAACAAACTCGATAAAACCATTAAAATAACAGTATACAGAGTACTACAGGAGTTGATGACCAATATGCAGAAACATAGTAAAGCCAGTTTGGTAAAATTAGTGTTTTCTAATACTAAAGATTTTTTAAATTTAAATACACAGATAACGGCGTAGGAGTTACAGAGGAGCATATAAAATCCAAAAATGGTCTTCGAAATACAGAAAACCGTATTCGTGCTATACGAGGAACACTTATCTTTGAATCTGAAAAAGATAAAGGCTTTACAGCCGAGATACAAATTCCTAATTAAAAAGTTAGCAAGATGTTTACTAAAGTGTTGGTGGCAGAAGACTATGAGATAGCCAATCAGGGTATTATAAAAGTATTAAACGAAAAAATCGGTATACACGATATTGAAGAAGCCAAATATTGTGATGATGCTTATTTAAAATTCCGAAAGGCATATAATAGTCAGGAAGCGTTCCAATTATTGATTACAGACCTTTCTTTTAGACAAGATCATAAAGTCCAGACCAGGACCTCGGGTATCGAATTAATAAAGGATATCAAAAAAGTTCAACCAGATATCAAAATTATTGTATACTCTCAGGAAAACAGACCAGATAAAATCAATATGCTGTTCGATAAACTAAACATCGACGGTTATGTTTGTAAAGGTCAGCATGCAATAAAAGAATTAATAACTTGTGTAAGTGGTGTTTATGAAGGTAAAACGATGCTGCCACCAGAATTAACTAATAATTCTGCTGCAAATACAATGATTCATCTGGATAATTTGGATATGATATTATTAGAGGAATTATCTCAGGGATTTACCAAAAAAGAAATTCGAGCCAAACTAAAAGAACAAAAAATAACTCCAAACGGGGAGAGCGCTATTGATAAAAGAGTAAGCAGGCTTTTTGAAGACTTCAAAGCTAAAAACACCACCCATCTGGTAGCAATAGTAAAAGATTTAGGATTATTATAGTAGTATAAAATACTATCTGAATTTTTAAATTAACAAAAAAAATACATAGCTTAAAACGCTTATTTTTAAGTGATTATGTTTTTGTTTTTGAAAAAAATGAATCGTAATACAGAAATCTGTATAGAGATATACTGTAGTCCATTTATGTTTGTACCGTAAAAGCAAGAAGATGTATATGATAATGAGCTTGTCCTAAACCTGAAAAGATACAAACTACTATAATGATGTACAAAGATCAAGTAATCATAGATGGAATCATTACCGGGGATGAAAGAATACTAACTTGTTTTTACAAAGAGAATATACGATATATTCAAGGATATATTCTTCGCAACAGCGGTAACTCAGAAGATGTAGAAGATGTCTTTCAGGATGCTTTAGTTGTGTTGTATCAGAAGTTGAAATCTGATTTTTTAGAATTAAAAGTTCCTGTAAAAACATATTTTTATGGGATTTGTAAAAACGTATGGAGAAATCGATTAAGGAAAAAGAAAAAATTACTTATGGAGGATAGAGAAAATCGTTTTGATGTAGGAATTGAAGCCCCTGTAATGGTAGATATCGAAAATCAAGAACGAGAACATCTTTATAGAAAACATTTTCAAAAACTTAACACAGATAATAAAAAAATATTATCTCTTTTTTTTGAAGGAAGGTCCATGCTGGAAATTTCAAAAATCATAGGATATTCTGAAGGATATACCCGAAAAAAGAAATTTCAAGCTAAAAAACAATTATTAGAAATGATTGAAAAAGATCCTATCTATAAAGAGTTAAGAGTGGTATATTGATTCATAAAATTTTAGCCTGGATAACAGCACAAATAAGTTATTTTTAGTTACCCTTAACCATTGTTAATTGTAATAGTTAAGAACTACAAGAAAGCATAGAGCAACCTGCTTTGTTTCTTGCCCATTCAGGACGTTTAGCAAACCATCTTTCATTTTCTGGTTGCTCGTCATAAGGCTTTTTAAGTAATTGATAAAACTCTTCTATTAATTCGTATTTACCTTTATTTGCTTCATCAATAGCTAATTGAGCCATATAATTTCGTAAAACATATTTTGGATTAATAGTATTCATTACTTTTTTTCGTTCCTCATTACTTAAGGATTCTTTTTGTAATCGTTTTTGATATTTTAAAAACCACTGCTTCCATTCCTCTTTTATAGTATCTGTTATTTGATTAGGGGTATAAAAAGCTTTGGATATTAAAGAAAGATCTTCTGTTGCTGCATTATTACTGTCAAAGTTTGCCAAAAGCCTGAAAAATATAGTCATATCCGTTTCCGGTTTTTGTAATATAGTTTCCAGAGCATCGATTAGTAGATTATCATTTTTATCTTCAGCAAATAAACCAATTTTTGATTTCATCATTTTTAGATACGCATCCTCTATTTTTTCACGGTATGCCATCAAAATATCTTCCAGAGGCTCTACTTCCTCTATAAGCGGGTATAGGGCATTTGCCAGTTTATAGAGATTCCAAAGTATAATCTGTGGTTGTGTGCCATACCGATATCTTTTGTGGGTGTTATCTGTTGTATTAGGAGTCCAGCCATGATCATATCCTTCTAGCCAGCCGTATGGCCCATAATCTATAGTCAATCCCAGAATCGACATATTATCCGTATTCATAACCCCATGTACAAAGCCAACACGTTGCCAATGCATAACCATATCCAGACTTTTATCTCCAACCTCTTTTATAAACTTGATATAGGTTTCTTTAGATGGTTTTCCTAGATAAGAATAATGGTTTTTTATGGTGTAATCCACAAGTGTTTTTAAAGTACTGGTATCTTGTCTGGATGCAAATATCTCATAATTTCCAAAACGCAAAAAAGATGGTGCTACTCTGCATACAATAGCTCCTTTTTCGTACTCTGGATTACCATTGTATAAAACATCCCGTAATACGAGATCTCCGGAAAGAGCTAAGGATAAAACCCTTGTAGTAGGCACATCTAGGTGGTGCATAGCCTCACTACATAGGTATTCGCGTATGGATGATCTTAGAACAGCCAAGCCGTCGGCAGTTCTGGAGTAGGGGGTTTCTCCGGCTCCTTTTAGTTGTAAAGTCCAATTTTTGTTATCATGTTCTATTTCTGCCAGATTTATGGCACGACCATCTCCCAACTGCCCTGCCCAATTACCAAATTGATGCCCTCCATAACACATAGCATAGGGATTGGTATTTGGTAGTATTTCGTTTCCTGTAAAAACATTCAAAAAACTAGCGCTCTTAGCATCTTCTTTGGTAAGTCCTATTGCGGCTAGCATTTCTAATGAAGTATGTATTATTTGTGGTTTTGCGGTTTTTTTTGGAGTTACATAAGAAAAACAAGCTTTGGTAACTTGTCTTCTGCTATTTTCTGTATTAGGATCCTCGGGGAGTTCCTTGTTAAATTTATCTTGTATGTTCAATTTGAAATCCAAAGTGCAATTGTTTTATTTATTACAAAGATATTATAAGTACTAATTAATTAGCATCTTTATTATTACGGTCTTTTTTATTATAGGAATTTGATCATTTCTTTTTATATAGATCACCAAAGAAACTAGTACAATTGTAAAAAAAAGTTAAACTTATTAAATATAATAGTAATACTTTCATATATTTGTTTTTATAAATGGAAAATTTACCTATACATATCACAATCAATCCTGAATTGTACACAAAAAATCCCGAATCTTCAGAATTGGGAAAGAAAATAGTGCGTGTTAGTATAGAAATGATTAATGATTTAGGGTTTGAGTCTTTTACATTTAGAAAATTGGGAGTTGCTATTGGTTCTAACGAAAGCTCAATTTATCGATATTTTGAAAGTAAACACGCATTGTTAATTTATTTAATCAATTGGTACTGGAGTTGGATAGAGTATAAATTAGTGTTTGCTACAACCAATGTTGTTTCGGCAACAGACAAATTGAACAATGCTATTACATTACTTACTCAGGAGGTAAAAGAAGACAACTCTTTTACTTTTATTAATGAAATACTACTTAGTAAAATCATCATATCAGAGTCTGCTAAAGCTTATTATACAAAAGATATAGATGAGGAAAATAAAAAAGGCTTTTATAAAACATATAAAAGATTAGTACAAAGAGTGAGTGACATTGTTTTGGAGGTAAACCCAAAGTTTGAGTTTCCTCACATGCTTGTATCTACGGTAATTGAAGGAGCGCATCATCAACATTATTTTTCAAAACATCTTCCTGCCTTAACAGATTTTAAGGAAGGTAAAAATAATATTGTTCGATTTTATACAGACTTAGTTCAAAAAACTATTTTATAAAATGAAGTTGTTCTGTAGTAACATATTAAGTTTTATAAGGTATAGTGTATTTTTTACGGTACTTTTTGGTGTACTATTACAGCCTGCAATAAAGACCATCACTTTTTTTACAGAGGATGGTTTTGAATTAGTAGAACTAGGTATGGGAGAAGATTCTGATGAGGAAGGAAATCAGGAAGATGACAGTAAAGATGAGAAAATCGAACTTCAGATTTTAAATTCTAGTCAAATTAATTTTGCATTCTTATCAGAATGTTCTTGTTATAAAGTATTGCAATCTTTATGGGATTTTGATATTGAAATCCCTATCCCACCACCAGAGTTCATATAATTAATACCCCACACTTTTTAGCTTATAAGCTATAAAAACACCAGAAAGTTCCATTGATAAGGAGCTTGTTAATTTATGTAATATTATTATTAATTGATAAATGCTTTGGTAAACAGATATATCTATGGCATTTTTCAAATCGTTATACCTATGAGTAGTTTAAGTCCTTTTAAAAATTTTAAAGCCGATATTCCGGCAAGTATTGTTGTATTTTTTGTTGCATTGCCTTTATGTTTAGGTATTGCATTGGCTAGTGGAGCTCCTTTGTTTTCTGGCTTGATATCTGGTATCATAGGTGGTATTGTAGTAGGAGCTATAAGTGGTTCCCCAGTAGGTGTTAGTGGTCCGGCCGCAGGACTTGCAGCAATTGTTTTAACTGCTATTGGTGCATTAGGAGGATACCAAAACTTTCTTTTAGCGGTAGTTTTAGGAGGTGTTATACAATTGGTATTTGGTTTTTTAAAAGCAGGTATTATAGGGTATTATTTTCCCTCCTCTGTTATTAAAGGAATGCTAACAGGAATTGGGATTATAATTATACTGAAACAAATACCTCATTTTTTTGGTTATGATAAAGATCCGGAAGGTGATTTTGCATTTTTTCAGGTAGATGGAGAAAATACGTTTTCAGAAATATTAAATGCAATTAATTTAATAAGCCCGGGAGCTACTTTGATAGCTGTTATTGGTTTAGTAATTCTTCTTTTATGGAGTAATGTGCTTTCTGATAAAGGCAAAATTTTTAAATTAATTCAAGGCCCTTTAGTGGCAGTTGCTGCGGGTATTATATATTTTATAGTTACAAAGGATAACGCCACTTGGGGGGTTTCCTCAGAGCACCTTGTAAGTGTTCCTGTGCCAGAGGATGCGTCTTCATTCTTAGCACAATTTAGTTTCCCGAATTTTGGAGCGATTACTAATCCACAAATATGGGTGACCGCATTTACTATAGCTTTGGTAGCTAGTCTGGAAACTTTATTATGTGTAGAAGCAACAGATAAATTAGATCCTCGTAAACGAGTAACACCAACTAATCGCGAATTACTAGCGCAAGGAACAGGAAATATTATTTCCGGGCTTATAGGAGGTCTTCCTATTACCCAGGTAATTGTTCGTAGTTCTGCCAATATTCAATCCGGTGGTAAAACAAAAATGGCAGCTATTTTACATGGTCTTTTATTATTAATATCCGTTATTTTAATCCCAAGGCTTTTAAATAAAATTCCTTTATCGGTTTTGGCAGCTATTCTTCTTATAGTTGGATATAAACTTGCAAAACCAGGTTTGTTTAAAACAATGTACCAACTGGGTTGGAAACAATTTGTGCCATTTATAGTTACGGTTATAGGTATTGTGTTTACAGACCTGTTAATAGGTATAGGGCTTGGTTTGGCAGTTGGGATTGTAGTTATTTTAATTAAAAGTTTTCAAAATTCACACTTCTTGCATATCGAAGATAAGAGTAATGGAAAACATAAAATTAAGATGACATTAGCAGAAGAGGTAACATTTTTTAATAAAGGAGCAATACTTAAAGAGTTAGATAGTCTTCCCTGGGATACCTACTTAGAACTTGACGTTCGTAAAACAAGATATTTAGATAATGATATCATTGAAATTTTGGAAGATTTTTCTGAAAAAGCAAGAAATAGAAATATCGATATCCATCTTATTTCAGAAAGAGGTACTGTAGAAAATCCGGAAAGCTTTATTCAGTTTTTTAAACTTCGACCTAAAAATTCTTAAAACTAAAGACTTATGATAACTAACATATTAAAATCTAAATACAGGTTATTGGTATTAATCGACCAGACCAAATCTTCTTATACAGCTTTGCGTAATGCAGTAAACTTAGCTAAGGTGATAGATGCAGGAATAGAGGTGCTTTATGTTAAACCCCCTATTCAGGTTGTTAAACAGGATAATCAAATAGCAGTAATACGAACATTGGAAGAGGAGAGGATAGCTTTAAAAAAAGCAATGCAAAAACTAGTAAACACTATATCAGATTCAGAAAACATCCCTGTGATTTATAGTTTTACCTTCGGAAACGTTATTGCAGAAATACAAAATCATATTACCAAAACACAGCCAGATATTGTTGTTATTGGTAAACGAAAAACTAAAATGATAAACTTTTTGGGAGATGGTTTAACCTCTTACTTATTAAAGAATCATAAAGGAGGGATTCTTATTTCCGGGGATGAGAAAAATTTAAAATCCTATACTAATGTCTCTCTTGGTTTTCTTGATGATATGTCGATGAGTAATGAAATTGAAATAACACAAGATTTAAAGAAAAACTCGAGTAAACCTTTTACACTTTTTAAAATTAAAAAAACAAACAGTGTTAAAA
The DNA here is from genome assembly GCF_977115655.1 of Aquimarina sp. Taxonomy (NCBI): domain Bacteria; kingdom Pseudomonadati; phylum Bacteroidota; class Flavobacteriia; order Flavobacteriales; family Flavobacteriaceae; genus Aquimarina; species Aquimarina sp. The sequence continues at coordinate 23,755 of NZ_CDSBKO010000006.1, read as the reverse complement.
AGAAGACTTCCTTTTTAAAATCAACAGAACAAGAAGGAATTATAAATACAACAGTTTTTGAGTTTGAAGAAGGAGCAGGTAATAGTGACAGTCTTTCAAAATATATCGAAAAGAACAAGGTAGAGCTACTTTGCATAAAGAGAACAAAGGATCTAAAACCAAATAAACCCCTGAGGTTAATAAATACAAAAATAAAGCAAACCATTAATAAAATAAATGTTCCGGTTCTTATACTGGCTAACTAAAAATAGTACTTATGAAAGCACATACAAAAGAAACACAACGTACAATGACCCCAAAAAAAGCTTTGGATTTTTTAATCGAAGGGAACGAACGTTTTCAAAACAATCTAAAGGCTAATAGAAACTTATTGCAGCAGGTAAATGAAACAGCAGACGGGCAATTTCCTTTTGCTACTATATTAAGCTGTATCGACTCCAGAGTGTCTGCCGAGTTAGTTTTTGACCAAGGGTTGGGAGATATTTTTAGTATACGAATTGCAGGGAACTTTGTAAACGAAGATATTCTGGGAAGCATGGAGTTTGCTTGTAAATTAGCAGGCACAAAGTTGCTGGTAGTTTTGGGGCATACTGCCTGTGGGGCAATCAAAGGCGCTTGTGATCATGCCAGGTTAGGTAACTTAACCGCTTTGATAAATAAGATAGAGCCCGCAGTCGATGCAGTTAAAGAGCCAAAAGACGAAGCATTGAGAAATTCAAAAAATATAGATTTTGTTAATGAAGTTGCAGAAAAAAATGTGATGATGACGATGGATAATATTCGTTCTTCAAGCGAGGTTCTGGCAGAAATGGAAAACAAAGGAGAAATAAAAATTGTAGGAGGAATGTATGACCTTGAAACTGGCGTGGTTAAATTCTTTTAAAATGAAATTTAATTTTTTTTTATTCCTGTTTTGGATAGCTACATCAGTTTTTGGGCAAGATGAAACAGGGAATTGGTTAATGTATTTTGGTACAAATAAGGTGAATGAAAAATTAAGTATTCATACAGAAATACAATATCGAAATCATACTATTGCACCAGTTAATATCGAGCAATTATTATTGAGGACAGGTCTTAATTATCATTTTGACAAAAATGCCTTTGTAACAGCTGGTTATGCATATATTGGTAATCATTTATATGAATCTGACCGTAATAGCCCGGAGGTTGAAGAACATCGTATCTGGCAGCAGTTTATTACCACCAATACTATATGGCGATCAAAGTTTGAACATCGTTATCGTATGGAAGAACGTTTTATTGAAAATGAGTTTAATACACGCTTTAGATACCGCTTAATGATTTTTTTACCAATTAATAAACCTAAGATTGAGGAAGGGACATTGTTTTTGGGAGTTTATGATGAAATTTTTATTAATGGTAAAGAAGAACTTTTTGATAGAAACAGGCTTTATGGAGGTTTTGGCTATCAATTTTCTAAAAATCTAAATGTACAAGCAGGGTTTTTGTACCAAAGACTAAGAGACACAGGAAAGGGATTTATTCAATTTGGAGTTGTATTTAATACAGATCTTCGAAAAAAAAACTAGACAAAGTACCTTAATATAGCTTTGTTTAGAGCTTTATTGATAATGAAAAAATGTAGGACAATTGATTTTAAAGAACGTGTTTGATCTCTGGTCCTTCCCAAAGTTGTTGATAGGTATTCTGTTTTCTTTGGGAAAGGCTCGGGATAGCGTATAAAAATTTTATTCAAAATTATCCATACTATTTTAAACAATTTACTTTTTAAACATTTAAAAAGTAAATTGTTTAAAATGTTTTTTTTTTTTTGAACCTATAATTTTGTGCAGAGAAAATAATGCCCAAATACTAAAAAAAAAATACACTATACGCTAGGAAGTCCTTTAAGACGTTTTTCTATTTTCTGCTTCTTGGCGGTTAGAAGTTTCATGACATCCATGATTTCTGAATCTTTAGTTTCTTTATAAACTTCGTTTAAAGCCAGGATAAGCTCTTTTGCCTCTCTGGAGGCAGCAACTCTGTCACTTGTAGACATATTAATCATTTTTCGGCTTTCGAATTCTATAGCTCTTTTCATTAATTCCATAATCTGCTTTTTTTTAAAAATACAAAACACTTAAAAAATATAAGCATGTATTTAGGCAAAATTAACTATTTTATAGGAATTAGCTTTGTTTTTGTTGTATAGAAAATATTTTTGGATATATATAACTTAATTTTCAGGTAATTTATAAGTTCCTTTTTTGTACATAGAGGAAGCTGTAATAATATGTCCAAGAGCATCTTTTGCTAGTTCGGGATCTACTTGTTTTTCTTTCAAATTCTCGTCTCCATTTATTTCAAACTGTACGGGTTCTTTATTGGGTTGTAACACGACCATTTCATTTCCTACTCTAAAAGCATTTGTGGTATGAAACTGCATAACTGCTCTGCCAGGCACATCATCTTTTAAATCAAATAAATTTCTGCCGGGCATTGGTGTTTGTATGTCCAAACCGGTAAGGTCGAGCAAGGTAGGAGGGATATCTATCTGGCTGCATAGTTTTTCATAATTTACACCACCTTCTATACCGGGAGCAATTATAAATGCAGGAATATGAAATTTATGAACAGGAATTAGATTTTTGCCATAGGTTCTTGTATTATGATCTGCAATTACGACAAAAACAGTATTATCATAATAAGCTTCTTTTTTTGCCATTTCAAAAAACTTACCGATAGCATAATCGGCATATTTAATAGCGTTGTTCACCGTGTTTTTTTCTTTGTCATAAAGTTCAATTCTGCCGTCCGGAAACTCAAAAGGGGTATGGTTAGAAGAGGAAAACATTAAAGAAAAAAACGGGGTGTCCCCATAAGATTTATAAAGGTCATTTGCTTTTGCTACCAGATCCTCATCAGATACTCCCCATACCCCTTTAAAGGCATATTCATCTTTCTTAAAATCATTTTCATCAATAATTTTCTTAAATCCATTGCCATTAAAAAAAGATGCCATATTATCAAAGTTAGAAAACCCTCCGTAGATAAAACTGGTTTCATAGCCTTTTCTGCCCAACACATCAGCAAGGGTAAAAAAACCATTTTGAGCCTTACCCAACTTAACAACACTTCTGCTTGGTGTTGGTAAAAAACCGGTAACAACAGCCTCTATTCCACGCACACTTCTTGTTCCTGTACAATACAGGTTTGTAAACAGCATTCCTTCTTTAGAAAGTTTATCTATATTAGGGGTTAGTGGTAATCCATTAAGGCAACCCACATATTCTGCCCCTAAGCTTTCTTGTAAAAAAATAACCAAATTGTATGGTTTATCTGTTTTATGGGTGCTTTTTTGTTTATGTAATAAGGGGATTTCACTATTTGTAAAATCAGAGGGAACAGTACTCATATATTTACGAGTTCGGTCTATTGCCTCTTTCTCATCCATTTTACCATACATTTTAGAGCTGTCTTCTTCATTTTTTAAGGAGTAAACAGCAAATGAAACAGTGTATAAAGAGCTTAGTGCTAAGCTGTTGGTAAATTGATCTTTAGAGAAGATGGCATTACTTGCATTAATAGGTCTAACAGATGTAAGAGAAGATCTTGCTCCCCAAAAAAGTAAAAAACCTACAATAGGAAAAAGCAAGAGTTTGGATGTATAAGGCACCTCTTCTCCCAAGCAGAACCAACGTTTGGATCTTTTAAATAAAAATACAGCTGCAAAAACCAAAGCAATAAAAGCCAGTAGCAATTGTAACCCAAAACCCTTTACAAGCATATTAGAAACTTCTTTTGGGTACAACAAATACTCTACAAATAATCTATTTGGTCTGGTGTCATATTGTAACAAAAACGTAGGGGTTGCAATTTCCATAAACACCAAAAAGAACAAACATATTGCTAAGAAATATCTAATAAACCCATTTAATTTTTTTAGTATTGGATTTGGTAAAAATATAAGTAAAATAGTAGGCAAACTAGCAATATAGGTAAGTAGTATAATATCCATTCGGATACCAATAAAAAAAAGGTGCCAAAAATTAGCAGTAGCAGTAACCCTTTCCCAAAAGATCAGGGTTAAAAATATCCTGCTTATTGTAGTAATGGATAAACCAATAATATAAAATTTTAAAATTGGCTTTAAAAAAGTAGTTTTACCTGGTAACTCTTTAAGTAATTTCAATAGTATAATGTTTTAATTTTTTTGTTTTTTTACGATTAGAGCCCTTTATTGAGGGTTTCATTCTTTCGGGGTTTGCTTCAAAAACAAAAACAAAACATATTTTCAGAAGCATACCAACTAGCTTGCTCTAAGGTTGTTTATAATAAAAAACAATAAATATTTTAATAAGCCATGTTTTATATTTAATTACAATACAAGGCTTATAACTCTGTAATTCAAACTTTGGCAACCAAACCTTACCAAGTCGTAAAGATAATCTTAAGAAATGAGATTAACTACTTTTGAAGTAAATTTGGTTTTATGTAAAAAACTATTTATTATTACCATAAAATGACAGATTTGGTATCATATTACTAACGATTACGAGTTGGATTTTATTTTTAGATTTCTGAATTATATTCACGTCACCCCATTTAATTGATTCTATTTGAAAAATTATCAGATAGCTTGATTTTGTAGGAAATAAAAGTCAAGTGTGGTTATAAGTATAAGATAGATTATCAATGATGGAATGCTGTATAATAAAAATGTTAAATTAAGTAAATAGCTAAGTGAAGCACATTCATTTTATCATAAACCCTATTGCAGGATCTGGCAATAATGTTTTTACAGGAGATACTTTGCATAAATATTTTGAAAAGGACAAGTATAAGCTGACTATAAAGTTATCTGACCATAAAAAGCATGCAATAGAGTTAACAAAACAATCTATAAATGAAGGGGCAACCATTATTGTGGCTTGTGGGGGTGATGGAACAGTTAATGAGGTTGCATCTTGTATTGTGGGCACATCGATTAGACTGGGGATTATACCAACAGGCTCAGGAAACGGGCTGGCTTCTAACCTTAATATACCAAAAACTATAGAAAAGGCAGTTGCATTAATCAAACAAGAAAATGTTACAAAAATAGATGTTGGTACAATTAACGAACATTATTTTTTTAGTAATGCCGGAGTTGGTTTTGATGCAAATGTGATTAAAAATTACGAAGCCTCAAATCAGCGAACGCTGTATAATTATATAAAAGCCTCATTAAAATCATTTAGAGAGCTTAATAAGCAAAAAAAAATTAAAATCAATATGGATAATAAAACCATATTGGTAAATCCATTTATGATTTTTGTGTCCAACTCAAACGAATTAGGCTATAAAATAAGTTTAACCCCCAAGGCTTCTTTACAAGACGGTTTATTGGATACCATTATTATACCTAAAATAAGTAAATTAAAGGTCATTCTGTTTGGTGCTTTAATGCTTTTTAGAAAACATCAAATTCTTAAAGAAACGCAAATTTCTCAAACAAAAAGTATGCATCTTTTAAGAGTGAAAGGAAGTGTTTTTGAGGCACAGATTGATGGAGAGCTATATCATATTGAAGAAAAGGATATCACCATCTCCTTAAAAGAAAAATCTCTTAATGTGATCACTACATAAAGGAACATCATTTCTTTTTATTTACAATCCAAAAGGATTCGACTTTTCTCACGATAATTTTATTTAACAATCGGTGTTTCCCTGGTTAAAAATACTATTTAAGTCTCGCAAGGGTACAGGAGATCGTTACAATATATACATGGATCTCTCGCAAGGTGCAGGAGATTACTAAGATATTTTTTTCAGAAAGTAGAGATCGAAACAAAATATGGTTCTCCCGATCTTAACCTGTATAAGGCGGTAGCTTATAAAAGATGGAGTATACCAATTTCAGCATTTATACTTACTATAATTGGAGTGGCAGTGTCTTCTGTGAAAAGATGTGGAGGAATGGGAGTTAATTTGGCACTAGGTATTGTTTTGGCTTTTGGTTTTATTTTTATAGATGAAGTTTTGGGTATCTTAGCAGTACAGGCTGATTTTGAACCCTGGATAGCAGTATGGCTGCCAAATATTGTATTTGGGGTTCTTGCAATATACCTGCTTATATCGGCTAAACGATAAAAGGAACATTTATTTTAAAAGTCTTTGGGTACTTGTCTGGATAATTTTTATGCAGACTTATTTTCCTTAATAGCAATTTCTTATAGCTTTAAAAACACAATAGCTTTTCATTAATCGATAGCGAGTGATTAAATTCATTTAATATTTTTAACACTGGGTTTACGATTTCTCATTAGTATAGTAATGATTAAATAATGTTAAAACTTTACAAATATTGAAATTTATATACAATTTTGACCAATAAATTTAGTATTAGTAAAATTTTAAACTTCGCAAATGAAAAGTTCATTAACACTTTTTTCAGTACTATTTTACTTTTTTTCTATTGTAGTCAGCAGTCAGGAATCTAGTATCAAGGGAATAATTACAGATGGTCAAACTCCGCTTCCGGGGGCAAACATTATGCTTAGGGAAGCTCAAAAAGGAGTAGTTACAGATTTTGATGGTAATTTTGAAATAACAGGCATACCAGAAGGGCAATACAACATTGCTATCTCTTATCTTGGTTTTGAAGATAAGGTTATTTCAATTACCATAAATTCTGGTGAGATTAAAAATTTAGGAAGCATTGCATTAATAGCTTCTGCAGAAGCTCTGGATGAGGTGGTGGTAACTGCTTTGGGTATAGAGAAAGAAAAGAAACGATTAGGTTATGCCGTACAAGAAGTACAGGGAGATCAATTTACAACCGCAAGAGAAACTAACGTTACCAATTCTTTGGCGGGTCGTGCTGCCGGGGTACAAATAACAGGAGGAGGATCTGGTGTAGGTTCTACCTCTTTAATTACAATACGGGGAGAAGGTTCTCTTATCCCTGGCAATAACTCCCCTTTGTTTGTTGTAGATGGTATACCTATAAGCAATCGTACCGTAAGTAACAGTGCAGAAGGCAATCTGGAAACAGATTTTGGTAACGGAGCGCAGGATATAAACCCCGACGATATTAAATCCATGTCTATCCTTAAAGGACCAAATGCAACAGCACTTTATGGATCGAGAGGGTTAAATGGAGTAATTTTAATTACTACAAAATCAGGAGAAAAATCAAAAGGATTAGGAGTTAGTTTTACGCAAAATGTAACTTTTGAGAACGCATTAAGAATACCAAAATATCAAAATCAATACGGACAAGGAGCCGGAGGAGAATTTGAATTTTTAGACGGTTTTGGAGGAGGAACAAACGATAATATCGATGAGAGTTGGGGACCCCGATTAAATGGTCAGCTAATAGCACAACATGATAGCCCTACTACCAGTGGTTTTAGAGCAGGGGATTTTGCCAGAAGACCAAGAAATGCAGATGGCACTTTTGCAGACCAAATCATTCCTACACCCTGGAAATCTAACCCTGGTAATATTGAAGACTTTTTTAAAACAGGATCTACATTAACCACTAATTTAGCCTTGACCGGTGGTAATGAGAACGGTAATGTAAGACTTTCTTTAACTAATTTAAAAAGTGAAGGAATCTTACCAAATACAGACTACGACAGAAGAACGTATGCCTTAAACGGATCTTATAACCTGTCCAAATGGTTAAAAATATCTTCTTCGGTTAACTATGTAAACAGTCAAAGTGATAACAGACCCAATAACTCTTACGGTACAGAAAACATAATGTATTTATGGGTGTGGTTTGGTCGACAAATTAACATGAATTCCCTAAGGGATTACTGGCAACCAGGATTAGAAGGAAGACAACAGTTTAATTATAATTATAACTGGCACGATAATCCTTTTTTTACATTAAACGAAAACACAAACGGATTTGATAAAAACAGGATCTTTGGTAATGCCAGAGCAGATATACAGATAACCAAAGACCTCTCTCTTATGCTGCGTACAGGGGTAGATTACTTTAACGAATTAAGAGTAAGTAAACGAGCCTACAGTACACAACGATTTGCAAAAGGACAGTATCGCGAGGATGATATCTTTTTTAAAGAACAAAATACAGACTTTTTACTGCAATATAATAAATCACTTAATGATGACTTTAGCGTAGGATTATCTTTTGGAGGTAACCTTAGAGAAGAGGAAAATCGGTATAAAAGAATTAGCGCAAACTCCCTTTCTGTACCAGGAATATATAATTTTGAAAATGCAGCCGAGCCATTGGCAAAAACACAATTTAACGACAAACGTAAGATTAACTCACTATATGCCTTTGTAAATCTTGCGTACAAAAACTTCCTCTTTTTAGATATAACAGGAAGAAATGATTGGTCAAGCACCCTGCCAAAGAATAGTAATTCATACTTCTACCCATCTGTAGGACTTAGTGCAATAGTATCTGATATGATAGAAATGCCAGAAGTTTTTTCCTTTGTAAAACTTCGGGGAGGTTGGGCAGTTGTAGGTAATGATACAGATCCATACTCGTTAAAAAACACGTTTTCATTTAGTGAGCCTTTTGGAAGTTATCAAAGGGTAAATGCGTCGGATATTTTAAGAAACGAAAACCTAAAGCCAGAAGAAGCTACCTCAGTAGAATTTGGTACAGATCTTCGATTTTTTAATAATCGTTTAGGGTTGGATGTTACTTACTATAAATCTACCGTAAAAAACCAAATCCTAAAATTACCAGTACCTAATACTTCTGGGTTTAAATCAAGAATCATTAATGCTGGCGAAATTGAAAACACAGGTATTGAAGTAGTATTAAATGCTAAACCAATAAAAACAACAGGAGGCTTTACATGGGATACCAATATTAACTTTACCAGTGCCCGCGGTAAAGTAAAATCATTAATTGATGATTTAGATACGTACGAGATTTCTTCAAACTATGTGGATGTACTGGCAAAAGTTGGAGGCAGAATGGGAGATATTTATGGTACCGGTTTTGTAACCGTTGATGATCCTAAAAGTGCATTTTTTGGACAAGTAGTTCATAACGAAGATGGATTTTCGATACGGGATCCTAATGTAAAAAAACTAGGAAATTATAACCCCGATTTTACAGTAGGTTGGCAAAATACGTTTACATACAAAGGGTTTAATTTTGGATTCTTATTAGATTGGAGACAAGGAGGAGAAATAATGTCCAGAACCACTTTGATTGGGGGTACCTCTGGTATGATGGATTTTACGGCACAAGGCAGAGAGTCAGGAATTATCTCACAAGGAGTAATACAAAATACAGATGGTAGTTATAGAAACAATGATGTTGTATTATCTGGTCGGGATTATTACTGGTGGCGTTATAATCGAAATAACGAAGAAATAGGAATATTTGATGCCTCTTTTCTAAAACTTCGCGAAGTACGTTTGGGATATAATTTTCCTAATAGTATTCTTAAAAAGACTTTTATGCAAAGCATGTCCCTGTCTATAGTAGGTAGAAATCTGGCACTATGGACAGAGAACCCTCATTTTGATCCCGAAACCATCTCTTTTAATGGTGGCGTTATTGTGCCTGGAGTAGAAGACATGGCATTACCAAGCTCTCGAAGCTATGGGCTAAATCTAAATGTAACTTTTTAAAGTAAAAAAGATGAAAAAATATATAGTAGCAGGAATAATGATATGTATAACAATACTATCCTGTACCAATGATTTTGAAGAAACAAATACGAACCTTAACGAACCAGAAACAGCTAGTCAGGATCTTCTGTTATCTACTGCAATATCTACCGTAGCAAACCGGGCAGTACAATCCGGATGGAATGGTGGTAATATCGTAGGACAACTAACCGCAAAAATTAACTTTACAGGTTTTGACCGTTATGAGTGGGGATCAGAATCTGGTTTATGGGATGAATATTATGGGATTCTTCCGGAAATAGATATTATTTTAAAATCTTCTGTAAAAGAAGAAACCAAAAATACTACGTACGAGGGGATAGCATTGGTATTAAGATCGTATGTGTTTTCTATCTTAACCGATAATTGGGGGAATATACCTTTTACCGAAGCATTACAGGGTACAGAAGGTAATTTTACCCCAAAATATGATAATCAAGAAGTTATTTATAAGACCATCCTTCAGGATCTTAAAAAAGCATCAGAATTATTAGCATTGGGAAAAACGATTCGTATTGCAGGAACTTTGAATGGAGGAGATATTTTATATGAAGGAGATACCAAAAAATGGCTAAAGTTTGCAAATTCTCTAAGGCTACGGTATTTGCTAAGAATCTCGAATAAAGTAGATGTATCTTCAGAAATGAAGACGATAGTAGATAATGGTATGTTTATAAAAACAAATCAGGAAAATGCTGTAATGACCTATCCGGCAACCACACAAACAGATTCCTGGTCAATAAGTACTAGCAGAATAGGTAGTTTTGATGAGCACAGGCTTAGTCAGACCAGCGAAACCATATTAAAGAAATTTAATGACGGTCGTTTATTTTCATGGTTTCAACCAACCGATAATCCAGAGGATGCTCCTGATTTATATGTTGGTTTACCTAATGGTTTAAGTGAAGACAATGCTTCAACCTTTAATGGGGGGGCAAAAAATGTATCCCGATTAAGGGAATCGTTCTTTTATAGATCTCCAAACAGTGTAAAAGCAGCTATAATACAAGCTGCAGAGGTACAATTTATACTTGCAGAAGCAGCACAACAAGGTTGGATAGCAGGCGATGCAAAAACTTTTTATGAAGAAGGAGTACGACTATCTTTTGCCTATTGGGAAACCAATCAGGATATCAACGCCTATCTTTTACAAACAGGAGTGGTGTACGATGGCAGATTGGAAACGATAATCACCCAAAAATGGCTGGCTTCTTTTTTGGTCGGATATGAAGGGTGGTATGATTTTAGAAGAACAGGATTACCATCATTTATTACTCCGGGACCAGATAATGTAAACAACGATAAGGTACCTGTACGTTTTCTGTATCCGGATAACGAGCAGACTTTAAACAGCCAAAATTACGAACAAGCAGTTTCAGAAATAGGAGGAAATACCATTAATGCAAAAGGTTGGTGGGAAAACTAATTCCTGTGAAATCAATTATAGAACAAAAAGATGAAACAAAATATAATATATAGTATATTTTTTGCTTTACTACTTTTTGGTAGTAGAGGGAAAGCACAAGAAAAAAGTACAACTAAAGTCATTTGGATCACTTTAGATGGATTACGTTGGCAGGAACTGTACTCTGGCGCAGATTCCTTATTGGTAGCAAATAAAACCTATGTAAAAGATACTACAAAATTAAAATCTGATTTTTGGAGATCTAATCCAAAAGACAGAAGAGAAGCCTTATTACCATTTTTCTGGAAAAACATAAGTAAAATGGGGCAATTGCACGGTAACAGAAATCTAGGGAGTAAAGTAGATCTAACTAATACTATGTGGTTTTCGTACCCCGGGTATAATGAAATCTTAACAGGAGTTGCCGATGATAAAAACATCCATAGCAACGATAAAATAAATAACCCTAATAAAACAGTATTAGAGATAATCCATGAAATGCCAGAGTATAAAGGAAAAGTAGCTGCTTTTGGTAGTTGGGATGTTTTTCCGTTTATCGTAAATGAAGAGCGATCTCAAGTTCCTGTCAATGCAGGTTTTGAGGCTGCAAAAGGTGTTAATCTAAGTGAAAGAGAAGTGTTTTTAAATCAATTACAAGAGCAAATACCAAGCCCTTGGAGTTCGGTTAGATTAGATGCCTTTACCCATCATTATGCGTTAGAATATATGAAAAAAACACATCCCGAATTAGTATATATTGCGTATGGAGAAACCGATGATTTTGCACACGATGGAGATTATGAAGCCTATCTGAATGCAGCACATAATACAGATAACCTGATTAAAGAATTATGGGAGTTTACACAACAGGATTCTTTTTATAAAGATAATACTGTGTTTATCATTTCTACAGATCATGGACGAGGAACCAATCCTTTAGATACCTGGAAAAGCCATGGTAAAAAAGTAAAAGGAGCAGGACAAGTATGGATAGTAACCTTTGGTAAAGGAATAACCCCTATAGGGGAAGTAAGTACAGAAGAGCAGCTATATAGTAATCAAATAGCTGCTACGGTCTCTGCAATAATAGGTAAAAAATACCCTGTAGAAAAAGCAGGAAAAGTTATAGATGTTATAGTGCCTATAAAAAAGTAATTGCATCTATATACAGTAAGGTAAAAAACGACCAGTTTATTAAAATTGGTCGTTTTTTATGAAATAGGATAATTATACAATGTTTATTATCATAGTGGTAGTTTTATTTTTTTAAGTTTGTTAAAAAAAGATTGATGACGCACCGATTCAAAGGGTATCATGGTACAAGTGTTAATTCGGCTAAAGAAATTATTGCTTCTAATTATAAAAGATCAATAGGAGATAAGGAGTGGCTAGGAAATGGAGTTTACTTTTTTATAGAAGGTATAAGTTCTAAACCTGAAGAGCAAGCAAAAAAATGGGCAATAGTTCAGGCTTGGGACAATTTGAATCATAGGGATAAGTACAAACAGTATTGTGTAATAAAATCAATAATTGAAGTAAATGAAGATAATTTATTGGATTTGACAAAAGAAGAAGGAGTTGAAATAATAAATTATTTTCTTGAATGTTTTGAAAATAAGATCAATAAACTTAATAAAAAATTAGATTTTTTGGATGGATTACTAATTAATTTAGCAAGAGGAGAAGGTATTTTACCTATTGACGTTGTAAAAGGAAATTTTTACATTAAATTTGCTAAAGAAAGAATTAAGCGAATTAACTTAAGAACTCCTAATTGTACAATTTGTACAGTTTTTGAACCAGATACTAATATAGTAGACACAAATATTGTTTTTACAGGAGATATAAAAGATGAAACTAAATAAAGACATAAAAGCAAAAATTGACAATTATTTTCAGAATATTACTGCAGAAGAACTTTATGAAGTGGCTGTCAGTAAATATGGCTTTGAAATAAATATAGATTTGGATATCGATAATCAGTCTTTTGAAGTTATTGAGCAGATTTTTTATACATCAAGTATCGATAATAGTATAGATTCAAATACTCAGGATTCAATGGCATTAGCGGCATAATATGAAAATTCAATTAGAAAATTGGAAAGTGTTAAATTTGAATTTTTCGGCTACTCCAGAGGAAAATAAAAAAGAAAATTCATTTGATCTTAGTACAGTACATTTTTTTCCAGAAGATAATCCAAAATTGTTCAAGATCAGTTTTGAAATTGAAGTAAGAGATAAAAGATTTGACTTAAATATTGAATCTGTATTTATTTTTAAATTAGATAATAATATTACTGAGGAATTTAAACTTTCAGATTTTCCTAAAATTAACGCTCCCGCAATAGCTTTTCCATATTTAAGAGCATACATTTCAAACTTAACATTACAATCAGGATACGAATCTGTTATTCTGCCTTCAATTAATTTTGTAAATCTATCCAAAGAAAGAGAGGATATTTAAATCAATTTCTAAGTTGTTATTAACACCTTTTCTATAGAATAAGTATTCTTTTTAGGTATCAAATATATTTACTAAATCAGCCCTTTTTGTTTTAAATTAAGAGGTTAAGAATCATTTTATAAGGTATTACTATTTTCAAAATTTAATATTTACCTCTATTATATTTTGAAAACTATAGCGATCTGGAATCATCATCAAAAACAAATAAGACAAGAATATAAAATCTTCACCACGTCTTTTTTTATCCAGTTCCCGTCATTTTATTAATTCTGTTGCTCCGTAGTTTTGCATTAAAACTTATTTAGATCAAATAAAAATAAAATGCTATCGGAAACCCAACTTACCCTAAAACCCAATCTTGCGGTTGATTACCTTTTTGATGCTCATTCTAAATATGAGTACGAAGAATATATACAAAAAACAGTTCAATATATTAAAACCTTTTTGGATAACGATTGTTTCTATAGTGGAGAATCATCAGAGCGATTAAAATCCCGTAAAAAAGGAATTTCTGTAAGTTCTTCAACTAATATAACCCTGGAAGAAGCACTGCAAGAAATCAAAGATATCTTTTTAGATCATGCAATTTCATTTCATCATCCACATTATGTAGCACACCTTAACTGCCCTGTTTTGTTACCAGCATTAGTAGGGGATTTAATAGCCTCATCGGTAAATACAGCTGTAGAAACCTGGGACCAGAGCACCTCTGCAACCTTGATTGAACAAGAAATTATTCGTTGGATTTGCAACGAAATGAACTTACCCTCACAAGCAGACGGGGTTTTTACCAGCGGAGGGACACAATCTAATTTCAAAGCCCTTTTAATGGCAAGAGACCATTATGCGTTTACCCATTATGGTATTAACCTAAAGGAAAACGGTTGGTCTGATGAGGTAAGTAAGTTTCGTATTTTTTGTTCCGATAAAGCGCATTTTAGTATTAAAAAGAATGCAGCTTTACTAGGTATGGGATATGATTCTGTAATACCAGTACCTACCGATGATAAAATGAAAATGCGGGCAGATGCATTGGTGCAAGCTATAGAAAAAGAAAAACAACAAGGTAACATTCCTATTGCTATTGTTGGTACCGCAGGAACCACAGATTTTGGAAGTTTTGATCCGTTGGATACCATGGCAAAAATAGCAAGAGAATACAATATCTGGTTTCATGTTGACGGCGCGTATGGAGGGTGTTATGTATTAACCGATACCCATAAACAGGTATTAAAAGGAATAGAAAAAGCAGATTCTGTAACTATCGATTTTCATAAAACATTATTTCAACCTGTATGTTCCAGCGCTTTTTTGGTAAGGGATACGACTCATTTTAAATATATATCGTACTACGCCGATTATTTGAATCCTTTAGAAAGCAGGGATGAAGAATATCCTAATCTTATAGAAAAATCTATTCAAACCACCCGAAGATTTGATGCTTTAAAACTGTGGTTTACATTAAAGGTTACCGGAGCTAAAACTCTGGGTTCTTTTCTGGAAAAAGTACATTATCTGGCATTAGAAGGATATGATATTATCAAAGACGATATCTATTTTGAAGTTGCCCACCAACCAGAACTCAGCACGCTGGTGTTTCGGTTTAAAATACCGGGAGTAGAAGATAATACGGTGTTAGATATGATAAATATGCATATTAAAAATACCCTGTTTAAATCTGGAAAAGCCTCTGTTGCCAGTACAAAATTACAAGGCAAAACATATTTAAAATTTACCCTGTTAAATCCACGATCTACAAAACAAGATCTGATAGAGGTTATTAAAATGATTAAAGAACAAGGACTAGCCTATACTGCAAATAATTAAAACAAAATAAAGATGAATACTAAAGATAAAATAATAGATTTTGTAGCAGTAGGGATAGGCCCATTTAATCTCGGTTTAGCATGTTTAACAAATCCCATTAATGGCTTAGAAGGTGTTTTTTTAGATAAAAACTCAAAATTTGATTGGCACCCGGGCATGCTATTGCAAGACACCACCTTGCAAATCCCGTTTATGGCAGATTTGGTTACTTTGGCAGATCCAACCAGTCCTTTTAGTTTTTTAAACTATATCAAAAAACAAGGGCGAATGTATTCTTTTTATATAAAAGAAAACTTTTTACTACTTCGTAACGAGTACAACCAATATTGCCAATGGGTAATCCAGCAATTACCTAATCTGTTTTTTAATACCAAAGTAACTCATATTCAATATAACGAAGAGGAGAAGTATTATGTAGTTACCTCACAATGTACAAAAACAGAAGAATTAAAAATCTATAAAGCAAAAAAACTGGTTTTAGGAACAGGAACACAACCTATTGTACCAGATTGTTGTAAACACTTAAAAGGAAAAGCAATTCATTCCTCGTCTTACCTTCATCATAAAGCGGTACTACAAAGCAAAAAATCTATTACCGTTTTAGGGAGTGGGCAAAGTGCTGCAGAGATATTTTATGACCTGTTGCAGGATATAGATACTCTGGGATACCAATTAAACTGGATTACCAGATCCCCAAGATTTTTTCCGTTAGAGTATTCTAAACTAACTTTAGAAATGACTTCTCCAGAGTATGTAGATTACTTTTATAATTTGCCAGTATCCAAAAGAGATCACTTAATTAAAAATCAAAAACATCTTTTTAAAGGGATTAATCAGGATCTTATCGCCAGTATTTTTGATATGATCTATACAAAGCAATTAACCAATACGGTTAACATTAAACTACGTACCAACTCAGAGTTAACCTTAGCACAATATGATACATCGCAACAAAAATTTGATTTAGAATTACATCAAATAGAGCAAGACAAAAGATACAGACATCAAACAGAAGCGTTAGTACTGGCAACCGGATATGCATATCAAAAACCTGAATTTATAGAAGGGATTACAGATCAAATCCTTTGGGATGATAAAGACCGGTACGCAGTACATCGCAATTATAGTATTGATAAAAGAGCGCAAGATATTTTTGTGCAAAATGCCGAATTGCACACGCATGGGTTTGTAACACCAGATTTGGGAATGGCATGCTATCGTAATTCTTTTATTATTAAAGAACTAACAGGAAAAGAACACTATCCAATAGAAAAACGCATTGCATTTCAGCAATTTGAAGTAACTGAAGAAGAGGAAATTAGTATTGAAAAGACTTTAATTTCTTAAAAGAGGTTGTCTATTAAGTCGACTCAAATCCAAATTGTTAGCCTGAACTTGTACTAGTATTTAGTCAAAATAGCATATTTGGGTGTCACATTGAGCTTGTCGAAATGTAATTAAAAACATCAATTTTACCGGACTTCGACAAGCTCAGTCTGATAAGCTCAGTTCTCTTTTTAGACAACCTCATAATCATAAAGCTAGCATGAACCTAAAAAACATTCTAATACTAATGACTTTGGTAGCAGTGGTAAGTGACTATCTGTTGCACCCTTTTTACCCACAATTTTTTGAAACCCGTTTTGGCGTTACAGACCCAAAATATGTAGGATATTATTTTGCTGCAATTTGTTTTATGGTCATGATTGCATTTCCATTTTGGGCATACATATCCAAAAAAACAGCAGAGCTTCGTATTTTGATATACACACAAGCTGTAGCAGGTATATTAGCATTGTTTTGCTATGCTACAGATTCCTATATAAACTTCTGGATACTATCGCTTGTAATGGTTCTTTTTAAAGGTAGTTACCTATTGGTTTATCCCTATATCTTAAAAGTAATCACCCCAAAAGAACACACATCTACCATAGGTTTATTATCGGTAGTTGTGCATTTAGGAGGGATTTTAGGAGCCGTACTAGGAGGGCTTACCGTAGATCTGGTAGATGCCAGTTATATCTTTTTGATTATGGCAATGGGAGATTTTGTACAGATGGGAATAAGTGCCTATGTATTAGCAAGTAAAAAATATGATACAAAAAAAATAGAAGAAATAGAAACTACTCACGAGCACAAAAATAAAGGCATCCCCAAAGGCTTTATTTTAAAGATTGGGATAGTAACCATGATCTTATATTTTAGTGATTTTCTTATTCGCCCTTTTTTCTCTGTGTATTGGGAAACCCTTTCGGGGTATACCGATAAACTAATTTCAGGAACCATTTATGCTATCCCGGGCTTTGTAGCATTACTAGCCCTTTGGATCAACTCAAAACGAAAGCAAAAAAATGGATACCAAGGTATTCTGGGGGCATTATTTTTAGGAATAATAGGATTGTTGCTTCAAGGAATACCTTTTGGTGCAATTGTAATCACAGGGCGAATCATTTATGGATGGGCTATTTTTCAGGGAGTAGTACGTTTTGATGTACTATTATTTGCATATAGCACTCCAGAAAACTATGCTACAGACTATAGTAAAGTGCACTTTTTTCAGAATCTGGGGGTATTACTCGCATCCTTTTCGGTAGGTATTTTGGTAGACCATCATGGATTACAAATTCCATTTACCGTATCGCTTATAGGTTTTCTGGTAACATTAGGGATTTACTATGTGCTGTTTCGTACTGTATTTACCGAAAAAACAAAACAACTAGCAAAAACGTAACTATTTGATATGCCAGTTCAAGAACATAACAATACTATAAATTCTTTGAAAAGCAGATTCGAGTTTACCTACTCTTATTCGGGTTTTGGAGAAATCTATATACGACATTTTAAGGTTCAAAAAGATAGCGAAGTACTACACGATTGGGTAAATCGGGAGTATGCCATATTTTGGGGGATGCAACAATCTACTTTACAAAATGTAAAAGAGGAATATACCAGGTTATTAGCGCCCGATCATTACGATATTTTTGTAGGAGAGTATAAACAACAGCCCGTTTTTATACTAGAAAGATACCACCCACAACAAGATTTGGTAGGAGAATATTATCCTGCCAAAGACACAGATTGTGGGATACATATTATCGTTGCACCACCAGCAAAGAAAGGTAAGATCCCCGATTTTACATGGTATATGTTTGATACTATTATGAATTTTGTTTTTCAGGATAAAAACATACACAGAATAGTTGTAGAGCCGGATATACGAAATAAAAAGATGTTTGCAATATGTCAACGAGTAGGGTTTAAGCTAGACGCCATAGTCGAACTCCCCCATAAAACTGCGCAATTAGCCTTTTTAACCAGAAAAAAACACCAACAACTTAAAATAATTCCACAAATAAATAAACGAAGTGCTATGAACACCTTAGATAATGCCGTTTCGCCTCAGCAATCCGTAGCCCACATGCAACCCCAGTTATGGGATAAAGTAAATACTTTACTTATTAAAAAAGCAATTTGCGAATTTAGCCACGAATTACTTATCCAGCCTGAAATCTTAAAAAATAAAGAAGAAGGATGGAATAGTTATGTCTTAAAAACAGATAACCCTACCATTCAATATAAATTTGAGGCAAAACCATTAGCATTACAGCATTTATGGATTAACGAGGCGACCATTAAAAAACACAAAGATGGAGAGACGGTTCGACTAGATGCTATTTTGTTTATTAAAGAGTTCAGAAAGCAATTGGGGATACAAGATACTGCTATGCCAGTGTATTTAGAAGAAATAGTAAGTACGCTGTATGGGAGTGCCTTTAAGCACCAAAAAGGAAATCCGGTATCTGCCGATTTAGTATCTGCCGATTTTCAGACCATAGAACAATCTATGATGGAGGGACACCCTGGTTTTGTAGCTAATAATGGTAGAATAGGATTTGATAGTAGTGATTATCGATCCTATGCACCAGAGGCAGGAAACTCCTTTAGCCTGATCTGGCTGGCAGGGCATAAAAGCAATGCAGTATATGCCGCTATCGAAGATTTACCTTATGAGGTGTTGATACAGCAAGAATTGGATCCAGACACCATTTCCGCATTTAATACCATAATCAAAAACAAAGGGTTAGATCCTAAAGAGTATTACTTTATACCCATGCACCCTTGGCAATGGTTTAATAAATTAGCCAATATTTTTTCTCCAGAAATAGCCAAAGGCACTCTAATTTGTCTTGGATATGGACCAGACCAATATCTCGCCCAGCAGTCTATTAGAACACTATTTAATATCTCTAATCCAACTAAGTTTTATACCAAAACAGCACTCTCTATTTTAAATATGGGATTCATGAGGGGATTGCCATTATATTATCTGGGAACCGCCCCAAAAATGGCAGTTTGGCTAGAAAACCTATTGTATAAAGACCCTTATATTAAGGAAACAGGGTTTAGAATGTTGGGAGAAATAGGTTCGGTTAGTTATGTAAACCCTTATTTCGAAGAATTTGGACCACATAACGACTACAACAAAATGTTGGCATCTTTATGGCGAGAAAGCCCGATGTCAGCAGTAACAGAAGGACAAACCCCAATGACGATGGCTGCCTTTTTACATATAGATCATACAGGAGTAGCATTTTTGCCTAAAACTATAGAAGCCTCTGGGCTATCTACCGCAGATTGGTTGCGTAACTATCTTAAAGCATATCTAAGCCCGCTATTACATTGTTTTTATCATTTTGATTTAGTGTTTATGCCACATGGCGAAAACATTATTATGGTATTAGAAAATAATATTCCGGTAAAAGCATTGCTTAAAGATATTACTGAAGAAGCCTGTGTTTTAAGCCCCGAAGTAGAATTGCCAGAATATTTAAAACGAATGTATGCTCCCGTACCAGAAGATGTTAAGCTGTTGTCGGTTTTTACAGATATTTTTGACGGATTCTTTCGATTTATGTCTGCTATTTTGGTAGAACATGCAGGATATCCCGAAGAAAATTTTTGGGAGTTGGTAGCAGAAAATATTCAGGAATATCAAGAGCGATACCCACAATACGAAGCTAAGTTTACGCAATACGATTTATTTGCACCAGATTTTCATTTATCCTGTCTTAATCGATTACAACTTAATAACCATAAACAAATGATTGATTTAGACGATCCTGTAGCATTACTACAATTTGCAGGAAAATTACAAAACCCTATCGCTGCTTTTAAAAGAGAAAAATCTGGTTTTACTATATAAAAACATTTGTTTATGAATACTACTGTGATACCCCAAAATATTATTTTTTCTAAAAATATTCAAGGGCTTGGAGACATACAAATACGACCTTTTTCAATAAAAAAAGATAGTACAACCATTTATGATTGGGTTACAAAACCTTATGCTACCTACTGGGGGATGCAAGAACATACTTTGGATAAAGTTAAACAAACCTATCAAGAAATAGTAGAATCGCCCGATCATGATGCTTTTATAGGAGTGCTAAATGAGCAACCTATTTTTTTAATGGAGCGCTATAATCCTTCAAAAGATATAATAGCAGAACATTATGAAGTTAAAAAAGGAGATTGCGGAATGCATATTTTGGTTAGCCCTGCAGAAAAAAGGATTCCAAATTTTACCTGGCATATATTCTCTACCATCATAGAGTTTCTTTTTCATAATCCAAAAACAGAACGTATTGTAGTAGAGCCAGATGTACGAAACGAAAAGATACATACCCTTAATAAAAGAGCAGGTTTTCAATACCTAAAAGAAATAGAACTACCTCATAAAAAAGCAGCACTGGCATTTTGTACCAGAAAAGCATACGAAAAAGCACTTGTACAAGAAGCAAATAAAAGTGCGAACCAAAATTAAGACCGATGATTACGATAGATAGACCCATTAAAACAGAAACAAAACTTACCCATCTTCAACCCAAAATTTGGAATACAGTAAATCTGGCATTAGTAAAAAAAGCTATTAGCGAGTTTGCGCACGAACTATTAATAGAACCAAAACCACAATACCAGGAAAAAGATTGGACTTATTACCATCTATCTACCGATATTTCTGGGATAATCTATACGTTTAAATCTAAAAAACGAAAACTGGATCATTGGCACATCAATGAAGCTACGTTAATAAAGAAGCAAAATGGAATACAGGTACCAGTAGACGCTATGGACTTTATTATCGAGTTTAAAGATATTTTAGGGATTCCAGAAGATATGTTGCCAACCTATCTAGAAGAAATTACCAGTACCTTATCTGGTGCAGCATATAAATTTCAACACAAAAGATTAAGCGCTTCAGAATTAGTAAACGGTAGTTTTCAAGTCATAGAACATGCCATGACAGAGGGACATCCTTGTTTTGTAGCCAATAATGGTAGAATTGGCTTTGATGCCGAAGATTATGGTAAATATGCTCCAGAAAGCGATACTACCTTTCCGATTATTTGGTTAGCAGGACATAAAAGCAAAGCGACATTTACTTGTGTTAAAGGATTTGAATATAAATCTTTAATGCGACGAGAACTAGGAGTATCGAGTATTGTTCAATTTAACAACAGATTAGAAACTTTAGGGTTGGATATAGAATCTTATATTTTTATACCAGTACATCCGTGGCAATGGCAGAATAAGATCATTCAAATTTTTGCAAAAGAAATAGCAAACAGAGAGCTTGTTTTTTTAGGAGAAGGAGAAGACTACTACTCCCCACAGCAATCCATACGAACGCTATACAATAAGAGCAATCCCCATAAACTATACACTAAAACGGCACTTTCTATTTTAAACATGGGATTTATGAGAGGGTTATCCCCATATTATATGCAAAGTACCCCGCATATCACCTCTTGGATAACCCAACTTTTAGAAAAAGACCCATATCTAGCTAAAACAGATTTTACCATGCTGGGAGAAGTTGCTACGGTAGGATATAGAAATTTTAGCTACGAGGCTTTAGGTAAGGCAAGTGCATATAATAAAATGCTTTCGGCATTGTGGAGAGAATCCCCGATGTCTAAAATTAAAGAAAAGCAGCAGGTAATGACCATGGCAGCATTTTTACATATAGATGCGTATGGTAATTCGTTGTTAGCAGAACTCATAAAATCTTCGCCCTTGGATACTACCAGATGGTTGCAAAAATATTTGTATTGCTATCTAAGCCCCTTGATACACTGTTTTTATACCTACGAAATGGTTTTTATGCCCCATGGCGAAAACCTGATTATGGTTATGGAAAACCATACCCCGGTAAAAGTATTGATGAAAGATATTACCGAAGAAGTCATTGTTTTTAATCCAGATATGGAGCTGCCAGCAGAAGTAAAACGATTGTATACCGAGACTACAGATACGATGAAGATCCTTACCATTTTTACAGATGTGTTTGATTGCTTTTTTAGGTTCATGGCAGATATATTAGCAGAACACGGCGATTATCCAGAAGAATCATTTTGGAAACTGGTTGCAGAATGTATACATACCTACCAAAAAGAACATCCCGAATTAAAAGAGAAATTTTTAAGATATGACCTTTTTAAACCAGAATTTGATCGTTGTTGTTTAAACCGATTACAATTAAGTAATACAAAACACATGTTAAACCTGGCAGATCCAATAGGAAGTTTACGATTGGTAGGAACATTAAAAAACCCTATAGCAAAGTATCGTAAAATAGATCCCAGTATAGACTGGGAAGACAAAAATAAATAGAGCGTTGTGTTGTCAAACTGAGCTTGTTGAAGTATTGTCATTCCGTTGTAGAACGGAATCCAGTAGTAGTAATGTATAATAAAATAGATCCCAGTTTGTACTGGGATGACAAAAATGAATAGAGCGTTGTGTTGTCAAACTGAGCCTGTCGAAGTATTGTCATTCCGTTGCAGAACGGAATCCAGTAGTACTAATGTATCATAAAGTAGATCCCAGTTTGCACTGGGATGACAAAAGTGAATAGAGCGTTGCTTTGTCAAACTGAGCCTGTCGAAGTATTGTCATTCCGTTACAGAACGGAATCCGGTAGTACTATAATGTATAGTAAATAGATCCCAGTTTGCACTGGGATGACAAAAATGAATAGAGCGTTGCTTTGTCAAACTGAGCCTGTCGAAGTATTGTCATTCCGTTACAGAACGGAATCCGGTAGTACTATAATGTATAGTAAATAGATCCCAGTTTGCACTGGGATGACAAAAATGAATAGAGCGTTGCTTTGTCAAACTGAGCCTGTCGAAGTATTGTCATTCCGTTACAGAACGGAATCCGGTAGTACTATAATGTATAGTAAATAGATCCCAGTTTGCACTGGGATGACAAAAATGAATAGAGCGTTGCTTTGTCAAACTGAGCCTGTCGAAGTAGTATCATTCCGTTGCAGAACGGAATCCAGTAACACCAATGTATCATAAAGTAGATCCCAGTTTGCACTGGGATGAACTGTGCTTAAAAACAAATATTTGGTTGATAATTTTCTATAT